>CALGLS010000132.1 GCA_937959375.1 uncultured Saprospiraceae bacterium | reverse complement strand
AGGGCATAAAAAAAGTCTCCACATTATAAATAAAAATGTGGAGACTTCCTTTTAGATTTAAAATCTATATTTCAAATAGTCAAAGACTACTTATATCTTCTCTTTGTCTTTTTACGCTTAGACTTGAATTTATTTCCACTCGTGTCTTCGTTTCCTACTGGTCCACCAGTACGAGTCATTGCACAACGGAATCCAATCGTACGATCCGACTTATCTTCTTCTTTAAATCGACGAGAACCAGGAGACATCCAGTAAGCACGATCTGCCCATGAACCACCTTTGATTACTCTTGACTTATCAGAGATTAATGAAGTTTTACCATAATCGTAAAGAACAAATGATTCTTTATCACCATCAAGGTAGTTATAAACTTGACCACGCTTATAGTTTTCACGTGTTGCTACTTCATCGTCTTCTACATATCGGTAACGAATACGACCTAGACTATCCTTTTCAACTGGCGCACCGTTTTCATCAAGTACTTTAGTTTCAAACTTACCACCACGATAAGGATTCAAATCATGGTTTTCAACATCTCTCAACGTTTGGCTAGTCAAAGGACGATATAAATCCATACACCATTCGTTAACGTTACCTGCCATGTGGTACAAACCAAAGTCGTTTGGTAGATAACCACGTACATCAGAAGGGATGTGTGCATTATCATTCAGCTTACCAGCCATACCCATGTAATCACCACGACCTCTCTTAAAGTTAGCAAGGATTTCACCTTGATCTTTAGTACGCTTTTGGAAACGAACCGTATTACCATCCCAAGGATAGATACGACGATCAGAGATACGCTCATCTTTTTCAGATGTTTGCTTACCAATAAGTGCAAGAGCAGCATATTCCCACTCAGCTTCAGTTGGTAAACGGTATGAAGGTAGTAAGATACCATCTTCGAAACGTACAGATCTTTCACCACCAGTACGGATATCTTTTTTGTTTTTTCTTACATCTCCTTGGTATTGACCTACCAAGTATGATTCTGTGTTGAAGTTATCTTCATCCTTTTGCTCTGAATTTGGATTTAGGATACCCTTTTCGATCAAAATCATTTCGTTTACACGATCCGTTCTCCACTTACAGTATTCATTAGACTGTAACCAGTTAACACCAACCACAGGATAATTATCATAAGAAGGGTGACGGAAATAAGTTTCAACGAAAGGCTCGTTGTAAGAAAGTTCTTCACGCCATACCAGTGTATCTGGTAATGCGTTTAAGTAAACTTCTGGGTATGATTCGTTGAATACACGATCAATCCAGTACAAATATTCTTTGTAATCAATGTTTGCTACTTCAGTTTCATCCATGTAAAAAGAAGAAACAGTAACACGACGTGGGATAGAGTGCCAATCGTAGGTTACATCTTGCTCAGTAAAACCCATGGTGAATGTACCACCTTGAATAAGTACGAGATTAGGTCCCGTTGCCTGACCTTCATAATCGAGCTTCTCAAAGCCACCCCATTTTTGGTCATTGTATTTCCAACCCGTGGTTGCAGAACGTTCTTTTTTGCCGCAAGAGCTAAGCATGAACAAAGACAAACATAAGATTGGAACTAGCTTCAGCAGTTTTTTCATTGTACTAACTTGTTTTTTTTGAAAATTAGACCTCAAATATAAAGAAAAAAAGAAAATACTTATGGTGAACCGTAAATATTGTACAATTTGTTGCAAAATCAATGCCCATATTACGTTATCTGAACATTTGAAAGCAATCATTGAAGTCAACACCCGGTTCTTTAAATCTAAAACTTACGGAAATTTCATGAGATCCTCCAGATTCACTGGCTAATCCTGAAACCGTAACATCGTAACTATACCCGATTTTAAAAATACCTTTTTGTACGCCGAGCAAAGCAATCACTGCGTCTGAGTTAGATTGAGCATGTCTGTACCAGACTCCTCCAAATATCAATCCCATTCCTGCATAGGCTCCCACATTTAGTTGCCCAAAATCGCCCTGTCTTACAAACAAAAGATTCGGAGATATAAACGGCGCTCCTTCTTTTTTATTGCTCTTTGTAAGACTGATTTCAGCCCCAGCATGAACTGTATACCTTAATGGTAAGCCACCGTTTAGATTATTATTAATATTTAAAAAAGATTCATTAGGCGTATTAAGGTGCTTAATTGCAAAACCACCATACAATGATTTTCCATAAAGCAAAAGTCCAGCAGAAGCATCAAAATAAACGTTGGTTAGATTATCTGGTTGTTCTTCAGCTGTAGGATATGGAGTTCCACCAGGAGAAATAGGACCATTTTCTACATCAATTTGATCTAAGAATACCAGACGACTCCAATTCAATCTAGCCTGAACTACGCTAGCTTCAGCTCCTAGTTTAACAAAAAATTCATCGTTTATTTTTAGCCTGTAGGCATATACACCTGATACTTTGGTCATTTTCAGAAGACCATCACCAGCATCATCAGCCAAAATCATTACGCCAAAGCCACTATTGAGATAATCTAGATATTGGTCATAGGATGCCGCATAAGTTGAGTAGGCATTGAGGGAAGGCCACTGATTTCTATAGTTAAGTGCGAAAGACGGAGCATAGCCATGCCCAGCAAATGCAGGATTTATCTGTAGTGGTGCAGAATAATATTGACTAAATATGGGATCCTGTGCTTGCGCATTAAAGGATATTAACCCAACAAATGTTAAAATAATCAGCAAACGTCTAATCATTGACTCTATAGTTTATGAACAACTTTGGTAAAAAATTTTGTGATCGTGCTCAAAAAACGAAATTCTAACTTCTAAATTGAGTTGTGTGGCGACAAAATGAGTTAAATAGCTCAAATTGAACGTTAAAAAAGGCCTTTTATATTTCAAGCTTTATTAAGTTTATAGCTAAGAAGCTTGTCATATTACTAGTGTACTTCATTTAAACTTGCCTGACAATCAAATTGGAGGCTTTTATTACTCATTTTCCTGTCGAGTACAAGGTTCTTTGTTAAATAACAAAATATGTCGGGAGGCTGTTATTTCTTAAACAATACCCCCTATTTATTAACGTTTCTATAACAATCGAACAAACGTAGTATTCTTTATTGAAATTGCCAATTTGTTTTAACTTTCTATCCCCAATTCATTATTCATGCAAATTATGAAAAAATTTCTTCCATTCGTCTTATTCTTGATGCTTTTAGTGCAAGTTTCTGCGCAAACCTTTACTTTACAGAACACGCTTGAATGGGATGAGACTCCTATCACCCATAATCCTACTGGAAATTTTCCAATGAAAATCTGGAATTTCAGTGGTGCTCAGTTTGGAAATGTTGCGCCTTCATTACCTTATCACTCTGAACGATTCCAAGTTCCATCTATGGGAACAATAGACGTTGAAGTTGTTAATGCTCAATATGAACCATTTCAAAAATCTACTTCTGTAGATGACCAAGTTCTATCCACTGATATTAAATTTGAAACTTCAGTATATCAAAATAGAAATGATTATTTCGCTAGCGTAAACTTTATCCCCATTCGAAAGACTGGAAATAATAGCTTTGAACGATTGGTTTCTTTTGAACTACGTGCAAGATTCAGAGCTCAACCAACAACATCCAATACTCGTGGTGACAACACCTATACTTCTATTCTTTCCGAAGGCACAACTTATAAGATTGCCGTTAGTGAAACAGGTGTTCATAAACTAAGCTTCGATTTTCTAAAAAATGACTTAGGTATTCCGATCGAAAGTGTTGATCCTGCTAAAATAAAAATTTATGGTAATGGTGGTGGACCACTTCCTCATCCAGTGATCATAGAACGACATGATGATCTTCAAGAAAATTCAATTTATGTTGTAGGACAAGATGATGGAAGCTTTGATAACGAGGACTTCATTTTATTTTATGCGGAAGGTCCAAACAATTGGGCTTTCGATGCTGATGCTAAGCGTTTCAATAGAAGAACAAATATTTATGACACCAAAAACTATTACTTCATTCGAGTAGATGGTGCAAACGGAAAACGAATTGGTGATGCGAACCATCGCATCTCATCTATTTCCAACACAGAATACACAACTACTTCTTGCCAACATGATGTTCGCTTTGAAGAAGACCAGCGTAACTTACTGGCAGACTCCCCAAATTCTCAGGGGTCAGGCCAACTTTGGTATGGTGACATTTTCAACCCTACTCGGGATAAAACATACCGTTTCAATATCCCTCAGTTAAAAACTGATGAACCAATAAAAATGACGGTTAGTTTTGCAGCAAGATCTAATAATAATAGTTCTAAATTCTCGATTTCAGCTGGAGGCCAAACCGCTACTAGCCCAAACTTCGGAAGTGTAAACATAAGCAACCACGAATCTCAATACGCAAGGGCTTTAGATCAGGATCTTACATTCAATGTTTCTTCAGAAGAATTTGAGGTAGGTGTTTCATATCCCTCTGTTGGAGATGGAACGAATAAAGGATGGATCGATTATATCGAACTTAATGTCAGAAAAAATCTAGTCGTTGAAAGTAATCCTTCCGTATTTTATGATGCGAACACCCTTAATTTTGCAAGCTCTGGCTTTCAACTAAGTGGTGCAAATGCTTCTACCCTCGTTTGGGATGTAACTTCTGAAATTGGGACCAAACTGGTTACTGGAACAACACAATCTGGTTCTAATTTATCATTTGGCATCCAAAACAATAACAATCTGCATTCATTTATCGCATTTGATCCAAATGGGGCATATCCTAATCCTGAGGTAATTGGAGAAGTAGCCAATCAAAACTACCATGGAATTGAGAGTGTAGATATGATTGTCATCTATCATCAAGACTTTTTATCAGCTGCTCAACGTTTTAAGGAACATCGTTCGGCGCACAGTAACTTAAGTATTGAGTTGGTTGATATTGACAAACTATACAATGAATTTTCATCTGGAAGAGTAGACCCAACAGCTATTCGTGATTTTGCCAAAATGCTCCTAGACAGAAGCGGTCAGTTCAAACACTTATTGCTGTTAGGTGACGGAAGTTTTGACACTAGAAATATTGGTGGCGATAGCAAAACCTTCGTCCCTGTATATGAAACGAAAGAATCACTGCACGCTGTCTCTGCTTTTCCAAGTGACGATTATTTTGCATTACTAACCGATGAAGATGGGAACGATAGCTTAGCGGGTGAAATGGACATCACTGTGGGCCGTATTCCTGTGAGAACACTAGAAGAAGCCAATGGAGTTATTGACAAAATTATTCGCTATGACACCGAAGCATCTACCCTAGGTGATTGGAGAAACAGAGTGACTTATGCAGCAGATGACGGCGATACGAACACGCATGTAAACGATGCCGATGCTATTGCTGATGATGTACGAGATCTACATCGAGTTTTCAATTTTGATAAAATTTACTTTGATGCTTATCAACAAGTATCTACTTCTGGTGATGATCGATTTCCTGAAGCTCAGGATGCCATCAACAGAACTATGTTTAAGGGAGTACTTGTACTCAACTATATGGGACACGGAGGAGGAAGAGGCTGGGCACAAGAACGTGTACTAACCAACAATGATATTTCAAATTGGAGTAATTCTGACAAACTACCTCTTTTTGTTACCGCAACTTGTTCTTTTGCTGGATATGATGATGCAAGTTTCACCTCAGCAGGTGAGCAAATCATGTTAAAACCAGATGGTGGTGCAATCGCCTTATTCACCACTACTCGAGCTGTGTTTACTAGTTCTAATGAAAGACTAACACGAGAGGTTTTTGAAGCAATATTTAATGTTACAGATGGTTACCTCCCTCCTATTGGAGAAATTCTTAGAGTAGCTAAAAACACCTCCACTGCGGGTGTTGAGAATTCACGTAAGTTCACCATACTTGGAGATCCTTCGTTAACGCTCGCCGTTCCAAAGTTGGACATTGCAACTACACACATCAATGGTGTTGCAATAGGTAGTCAAATTGATACGATTAGAGCACTTCAAGAAGTGACCATTTCTGGTGCGGTACTGGATGCCAATGGAAATGTAAATACTTCATTCAACGGAACAGTCTATCCTACTATTTTTGACAAAAAAATAATCGCTAAAACACTAGGTCAAGATAGCGACAGTCAGGTTAAGGATTTTGAATTACAAAAGAATATCCTTTTCAAGGGAAGAGCAAGTGTAACAGATGGTATTTTTACCTTCACCTTTGTTGTACCAAAAGATATTAACTATGCTTATGGCTATGGAAAAATCAGTTATTATGCTGAAGATGGTACCCAGACGGATGCACGCGGTTTCTATGATGAGATTATTATTGGAGGTACAGATCCAAATGGTATCCAAGATGATGAAGGTCCAATTGTAGAAGTCTTTATGAACAATGAAGATTTCGTAACAGGAGGCTTAACAGATAAAAATCCGACGCTTTTAGTCAAGCTATCTGACGACCATGGTATCAATGTTGCAGGTAATAGTATTGGCCATGATCTTACGGGGGTTTTAGACCAAAACACCTCGAATACCTACATTTTGAATGATTTTTATGAATCGGAAGTTAACGATCACCGAAAAGGTGAGGTACGATTTCCATTGTTTGATATTGAGGAAGGTGTGCACACCATTAGCGTAAAAGCTTGGGACGTAGCGAATAATTCCTCAGAGGGCTTTACTGAGTTTATTGTTGCAAGCGGTGAAAATGCCGCATTGGATCATGTACTTAACTATCCGAATCCATTCAGCACCTGTACCAATTTCCAATTTGAGCACAATCTTGCAGGGCAAATGTTGGATGTACAAGTACAAATATTCACTGTTTCAGGTAAACTGGCCAAAACGGTACACACGCAGGTAAATGCTGATGGCTACCGAGTAACAGACATAAAATGGGATGGTACAGATGATTATGGAGACCGACTGGGCCGAGGAGTCTACGTTTATAAGGTAAAAGTACGCTCCCTAAGCGATCCTTCTGCCAGTATAAAAGGTGAAAGTGATTTCGAGAAATTAGTCATTCTGAAATAAACATCTTGTAGGCAATGCGACGGGTAGGTAATACCTAAGATGAAAATGGAAAATAAGAACTCTTAACGTAAAATATTTGGTACTATTTTCCATTATATAACTGCGGATATTTGACACAGCAAAAAAACCTTAACACTTTCTACTAGAAAGAGTATATTTGCGAAACTTTTTGAAAAAGAATATTAGAATTAATACGACATGAAAAAATTAACAACAAGTCTTTTATTACTAGTTTTTAGCTTGATTGCCTTTGAGGCGTCCGCACAATTCAATGGATGTGAGTTTAACACAAGCTCTGGAACATGGCAAAGTCCAAACGGGGGGCCATGTGTCAACTCAATCATCACAGCTGTACCATTTTTGCGTATCGTTCCAGATGCTCGTTCTGGTGCTATGGGTGATGTAGGTATTGCAATCTCTCCAGATGCCAACTCTATGCACTATAATGCGTCTAAATTAGCTTTTGTAGATAAAGACATCAGCGTTGCTGCTACTTATACGCCATGGTTGCGTGCATTAGGTATTCCTGATGTTTACCTAGCTTACTTATCTGGATATAAGAAAATAGATGATATGCAAACGATAGGATTATCGTTGCGTTACTTCTCTTTAGGTACCATCGCTTTTACAGATGAGAACGGTGGATCACTTGGAGATGGTAAACCAAATGAATTCGAGGTTGCTTTTGCTTACGCAAGAAAGTTATCTCCTAAACTCTCTGTGGCTGTAACACCAAAATTCATTTACTCTAACCTTGCTTCTGGTAAGTCTGTTGGTGATGTTGAAATTACTCCTGGTATTGCTGGTGCAGCTGATTTCTCACTAAGCTATAAGACTCCAATCAAAATGAATGGTAAAGAATCAGATCTTTCTTTAGGATTTGCTGTTTCTAACCTTGGTACTAAAATTTCATACACGAAGTCAATTAATAAAGACTTCATTCCTACCAACATGGGGTTAGGAGCTGCTTGGAATATTAAGATTGATGAATTCAACTCTATTACTTTTGCAGCAGATATCCACAAACTTTTAGTACCTACTCCTTGTCAGGGTCCTGAATGTGATTCCGATAATGACCAGATTCCTGATTACAAAGAACAGTCAATGTTTAAAGGTGTTTTGAGTTCTTTCAGTGATGCTCCTGACGGATTCAATGAAGAACTGAGAGAGTTGATGTTTTCAACTGGTATCGAATACTGGTATGATGAGCAGTTTGCAGTAAGAGCTGGTTACTACTCTGAGCATGCAACTAAAGGAAACCGTAAATTTTTCACAGTTGGTCTTGGTTTGAAATACAACATTTTTGGTTTGAACTTCTCTTATCTAGTTCCAACTACCAACCAAAGAAATCCACTTGATAATACACTACGTTTTACTTTGTTATTTGACTTTGGTGCTTTTGCTCCAGATGAAGAAAAGTAAATGAATAGCTTCGAATTCGCTTAATTAGTTAGCGTTCCTCGATGTTTTATAAACTACTTAATAAAGAAGCCCGAATGCAATGACTGCATTCGGGCTTCCTTATTTTACATCTTAGTTTAGTTACTTTTTAACCAATCGCTTTTGCCAAACCGTATCTTTCGATTTAGCAACTAAGGTATAAAAGCCAGGAGCTAAATCTTCGAAACCATTTAATTCAAACTGCTGAGTCGACTGCCTCGTTCCGTTCCACATTTTATTACCCAAGGCATTGATTAACGTAAAATGGATCGCTTGGTTTTGATTTTCCGAAAGGGTAACAAAAAATGCTTGTTCAAATGGATTTGGATAAACTTCTAGGGCTTTACTTGATCCAAGTTCTAAGGTAGCAACTGGTTCGTTTTCTACCCACTCTTCTATCGAAAAAGTTAACAACTTTGGAGGTAATTCTATCTGCCCAACATCAAACTGCTCAGCGCAAATAAAACCTTCTTGATTATTTTTAAACGCAATCCCTTCTGTTTGACTATTTGTCAATCCAGTACCGTATTCTATCTTCCGTTTGTTACCACTGAAATAGTGAAAGTCAGTATAATCAAATAGAATCCACACAAACGTAAATCCAACTTCAGTATATCCTAATAGAACGATTGTTCCTTCATCGTTTACATCTGCTCCAGTGATTAAACCTCCCACGTTAAACGTTTCGCGCAGCTCAGCAACATGTGTCCCAGGTTCTGCTGACATTACATAATGACGTGTTTGATTGTCGACCCAATTTTTGGTAAACAAATGCAAACTATCATTATGATAAATAAAAGCTTCGCAATCGTAATCATTGTTATTCCAGTTTTCTGAAAAATCGGTTTGATCGCTATAAGTAAATTCGATGGTTTGGGTATTCATAATATTATCACCCAGTTCCGATTTATTGAGTCGATAGATTTTTAAATCAGTTCGATTTCCTGGATTATTACCAAGATCTCCAACAAAGATATGATCTTCACTTTCTGCCATATCTTCCCAATCTACATTATCTCCAATAACTAAAGCCGTATGCAAGACAGCGCCAGTAAGGCTATCAATTTCATAAATCTCATTGGCATTACTAGCATCATTATGTGCCCACAATCCACTGGATGTATGTGCTAAACCTGAAATTTCTTCCATCTCTGAAGTAAGGTTTGCCACGAGAGCTAAGCTTGCACTAGTTCCTGGGTAGAGGCAAGATCCATCATTGGTCATAGCTGCAGCATCGTAATTTGTGGCCTGTGGATCAGTACATCCTTCCTGCGCATAGGCAAAAGAAAAGCTACAAAACAATAGAAGAGCCAGTATTTGAATTCTCATATTAATTTGATTTAAAAATGATCAAATAAAGCGAGTCAGGTTGGGTCGGCTACACGTTTAGTAAACTTTAAAAGTTTGCTAAACGTCTATTCCGTCATCTTGACTTGTTGTAGATAATAAAAAACACCGCAAATGATAAGCCGGATTCTGTCCTATTGATCTGACGAGTCAAATCAACGTCTCTATCATTTATCTAGTCCCGACATCACTATCGGGATCTATCTGCCTACCCTCCCTGGCTTTCATTGCCGAAGCAATGAATATAAAACGAGTAATTTCTTCCCTACAATTGGGGACCAAGGTATACGTGGCATTTCAACCCACAAGGTTTATTCCCCCAACAGGTTACCCTGCTGAGCCGTGCGCTCTTACCGCACTTTTTCACCCTTACCACGCAAGCGTGGCGGTTATTTTCTGCAACACTATCTGTATTCCGATCGAGTCGGAACCCCATTCGTTAAATGGTGTGGTACTCTGCGTTGTCCGGACTTTCCTCATTCCTAATCAAAAGATTAGGACCGCGATAGAGTATTTGCGGTGTTTATTCTTTATAACATGAAACCGCTACGCTGTCAGAGCAAAAACTACTTTGCTGAGAGGGGAGGTCAAACTTCCCTCTATTCGCAAGAATCTTGTGTTTCCTTCAGGCGTCAATCTCAATTATTTACTGAAGTTGTTTAATGTTTTTGTTTGGAGGTGAGAAATAGATATTTTTAGTTAAAACCCCGCCTGAATGACTTCAGATCGGGCAGGGAGGCTCTTTTTAGAGTGCATAGCAGCGCTATGGACAAGAAAAAAGCCGAAGGGTTAGCTCAAAATATCATTTCGGAACCATAAAGAGAAACTTTAAACAACTTCACTTATAAATTTTAAGTATTGTAGTTTAGCTAAGCATAATTTAGGCCTATCCGTTCAAATTGACAATTTAAAGCCATTTTAATATGGAACTAAATTGACAAATAGAAAGTTTCCGCTAAGGTAACAAGCTGGTGTTAATCGACGTTATATAAAGTCAAACTTATTCTCTTAGATTTTGGACTAAGTGTTTGATTTGGACTAAAATTTGTGGTAAATTTTATTCTAATATGTTATCTTTTTCCAGCTATAACTACGAAATAGCTACTTTGCAATTCAGTTTTCTATTTTCAATCACCCGGCATCATTTCTGATTCATGACGAAACATCAAAAATATACCCTTACCATAGCAGTGATTTGTTTCATTGCTTCGATTGGTTTTGACTATTACTCTCAGAAGGCAACGAATCTGGGAAGGTATGCTAAAATGATCGAAGATAATTTTCATGAACAGGAGACTGAAGTCAATCGTTTTTTTGACAATAAGGATTTTATTGAACGCTGTATCACAGATAAAGAGGAGCAAAACCTAGATTCTAAAGAACAGGAATTGGAATTCATCCGTGATCTTTCCCGTAAAAAATATTCTCTCCACATTTATGCTGAGAATGAATTGATTTTTTGGAGTAATCAAAATGTTTTCCCTTCGACTAGAGATGTAAATGCAGCTCAGCCCAAGCGTCAGACAAAATTTGTAACACGCAAGAATGGATTCTATGCTCTAAAAAGTCAAAAATACAAGCACAAACAATCAGGGATCAATTACACATTGATGGCTTTGATTCCGATCAAATACAATTACAATATTGAAAGTGATTATCTAGCCAATCATTTTGCTGCTAGTCCTAACATTCCAAACTCCATTAAACTAACAAAAAGTGGCAATGAAAAGATTGAGACTAAAGGTGGGGAAGTGTTGTGTTATATCAACTCTAGCAAAAAACTGTTTGACAGAAAGCAGCAACAATCCTTAATGTGGATGTACCTGTTTTCTTTTTTCATGTTAGCACTTTTCATTAATGCTACTGCAAAAAAAATCATCAGTGATAGCAATCCAATTTTAGGAGCTGGTATATTAATCGTTTCTGTTTTTGGTATTCGTTTGCTTACTATCGTTCTAGATTTTAGTAGTCGCTTTGATTCGCTTCCATTGTTCTCACAAACATTTAATACGTCACTAAGCTCTTCACTAGGTGATTTATTAATCAATATTGTGTTGCTTTTGTGGATGATGTTTTTCTTTCATAAAGAATTCCCAATTGGTAGTTATAACCATCTAAAGAAAAATGCACGCTTTGGTTTGACTTACCTCAATTACATTTCCATACTTGGAGCTATTTTGATGTTGACTTGGGTTTTCAAATCTTTGATATTTAATACTGAGATCAATTTTGATTTTGACAATATTTTCAATCTTGATACTTCGAGTATTCTAGCAATAGTGGGTATCATCTTATTGTTGATTGCTCTATTCTTGTTTAGTCATAGAATGATGTTGACAGTAGTCAGCCTTGGATTAAGTCGCAATACACGCTTGCTAGGTTTAGGACTTGCCGTATTGAGTATTCTTCCAATTCTTTATGGTGTAGACTTTATGCTACCTGTCGTTTACTTATTGTTGATCGCATCCGTATTCGCTTTACTTTTTGATCTCTTTGTAGATAGCAAATCCATCAACTTTACTTGGTTGGTAATTTGGTTAATTATTCTAAGTGCCTTTCCTTCCATTTTGTTATTCAAATACAATGCGTACAAGGATCGAATTGTGAGAAGTGATTATGCCAAGGAACTTTCTGTGATGCGTGATACCATTGCTGAAAAAGCGTTGATACAATTGAGAGAAGAATTGTTGAGTGACAAAGATTTCCGAAATGATATTCCTCCATACCCATTCAAGGCAAATAAAAATGTTTTTGATCCATATTTAGAGAATTTCTTTTTTGACAATAATTATTTGTTTTACAACTATGGATATTCACTCAGTGCTTATGACAAAGACAAAAGTCCTAGCATTGAGAAACAACAGCAACCTTATTCGGAATTTAAGGATAAGTTTGTCAACTCCATTCCGACCTCAGACAAACATCTTCGACTTTATATCGACAACAACTCTCGTAAAGTATATTATCTGATGTCAATGAATATGGCTTCAGGTGGTGATAGCAATTACCCTAATTATTTCACGCTTCGATTTGACCGTGAACGTAAAGGTGGATCCAAAGTGTACACAGAATTGTTAGTAGATCGTCCGTACAAAAATTTAAAAAACATCAGTAAATACGATTACGCAGTTTATAAAGATGATGTTCGAGTACAGGGTGACAATCAAATTTATGGTTCTACTTTCACTTTGGTTGATTTGCCTGCAAAAGGAAAGAGTAAAGAGTTGGTGGATGAAAATCGGTCTGATATTATTTATCGAGGATTAGATAATTCTAAAGTTATAATTGGAAAGAAAAAAGAGCAATACATTACAGCTATTTCTTTGTTCTCTTATATTTTTGGAATGCTGATTTTGGCAATGGCATTCTTTGCTTTTATCAATACTTTTTTAAAAATATTCCCACCTTCTTTGCAGCTTTCATTATCACAAAAGCCATCATTGAAGAATAGGATACAGTTATCCGTTATTTCGTTGATTATCACCTCCTTTATTATTATTGGAATTGTAACGGTTTGGTTTTTCCGAAATTCTCACAAAGAATATCATGAGAATAGACTAAATAGAAAAACAGAATCGGTTCTGAAAGATGCCCAACATGAGTTGGTCTTAATGGCGAATGACTCTATTTTAGATTATACCAAGTTAATTGACCCACTGTCGAAAATTCACCGAATGGACATTAACATGTATGACATGACTGGTTTACTTATTGGTTCATCTGAAGAAGATATTTTCCGACAAGGTATAACTGGTCCAAGAATGAGTGCCCCTGCTTTTTATAAACTAAAAAAGCAACGCATTAATGACTCGACACAAGAGGAAGAGATGATGGGTAAGCTAAATTACAAATCTGCTTATGTCTCATTGAAAGATCCATTTGATAATACAGTCGCCTATTTAGGTTTACCCTATTATTCAAAACAACGTGCATTAAGAGCAGACGTTTCTGTATTCATGAGTACATTACTCAATGTATATGTATTCTTACTGCTGATCGCCGGTGGTATTGCTATTTATGTGGCGAGATCAATTACCAGCCCGCTCGTTAAAATTGGCGATAAAATCAAGCAATTCAAATTGGGAAAACCCAACGAACCATTGGAATGGAAAAACCAAGACGATGAGTTAGGTGCCCTGATTAGTGAATACAATAAGATGATTCAGAAGCTAGAGGATTCGGCAGAACAACTTTCACAAAGTGCCCAAGAAGGTGCCTGGAGAGAGATGGCAAAACAAGTTGCACACGAAATAAAGAACCCTCTTACTCCTATGAAATTGAGTATTCAATATTTGCAACATGCTTTCAAATCAAACCCTGATGATATTGAAGCTCTACTTAAACGTGTTGCTAACACAATGATTGAGCAGATTGACAATCTAGCCCATATCGCAACAGAGTTTTCGAATTTCGCCAAAATGCCACGTGCTGAAAATCAACAAACGATCCTTAATGACTTGGTTGGTTCTGTATTCGACTTATTCAGTAAAGAAGGAATCGACATGGATCTAAAATTAGATTTACCAAAAGAACAGTTTTTTGTCTTTGCAGACAAGAATCACTTAATGCGTGTACTGAACAACTTAATCAAAAATGCTATTCAGGCGATTCCTGATAACAGAAGAGGAAACGTAAACGTTCGTCTTTACAAAAAGGAAGACATGGCTGTTATCAAAGTAACGGATAATGGTAGTGGTATTTCGAATGATAAACGCGGAAAAGTATTTGTACCAAACTTCACGACTAAGAGTTCTGGTACCGGACTTGGTTTAGCCATTTCTAAAAATATTATAGAATCTGTAAACGGTAAGATTTGGTTTGATACTGTGGTAGATGTAGGAACAGATTTTTATGTGGAACTTCCTTTAGTGGAAGTGGTTGAGTTGGCGGAAGCCTAAGAATGGGGGGGGGTAGAATGGGAATTAGAATTAGAATTAGAATGGGAATTAGAATTAGAATAGGAATTAGAATGGCCTGCTGACGCGAATGAGAATGGGAATGGGAAGGGAACTTGCCTAGCCGATAGGATAGGTGGAAATGGGAATTTTAAATATCTTCTAGAGTGAAATAAGTGTATTGAAGGGCTATGAAGGTTTGGGTAAAATAGAAATACTGCGTCTGTACTTTACTATTCCAAAAGGATTTGTATTTTGTGTCCACAATCAGCAATTGATTTAACACTATGGCAATAGAAAACAAATTTCTCGACTCTATAACTAAGCCTTTCAATTTGGAGCTTCCTGAGGCGGATACGATGGATGAGTATCTTGACTTCATTCTTCCTGCCGTACGGCCATGGAGTGAGGATTTGCGGGAAGAAGAGTTTTATATAGATACCAGGTGGTTAGAAATTCGTGATAATGACGATTCTCTCGAATCGATTTTATTTATTTTCAGAGCGGAAGAAGAAATGTTGATCTCTATTGATGGAAATATTTCTAGAGGTGTTTGGCGAAGGCTTGAAAAGTCCAATACAGTTATCATTGAACAAACGGTTGATGGCTCTATTGTAAAAAGCGAATTATATGATCTCGCGTTTTTGAATAAAGATTTCTTTATTTTATTGAAGCACGGTGACCAAAAAAGAAAGGGAAAAAATAAATACTTTGTACTAGGTAGGGAAGCTGTTGTAAAGAAATTAGAATGGCGGGAAGTAATGGAACTCTTGTTTAATCGCTATCGTAACAACTCTCAATTTATGACCATGTCTGCAGTGATTGTTTTGATTATCGTTGCGTTTATTTTGTTTTCAATTTTGTAAGATCTCACGAAGTAAAAAATAGTGCTTTTAATTTTTCATCTCTAAGGGCAGTGTAAAATAAAACTCAGCCCCCTCCCCTTTCACTCCGTTTGCCCATATTTCTCCTCCTTGTTTTTCAATGACTCTTTTACAGATGGCTAGTCCAATGCCAGTTCCAGTATACTCACTATGGCGGCCATGTAGTCGCTGAAAAATTCCAAAGATGCGTTCTTTATCTTTTTCAGAAAATCCTTGTCCGTTATCTTTTATAGTAAATAAAACATCAAAATCTCTGCGTTCACCTGAAATCTCAATGATTGGTCTACGATCTTTAGAACTATATTTGATTCCATTTCCAAGAAGATTCTGAAATACTTGTCCTAATAATAAACGATTTGTAGTTACCTCTGGCAGCTCATCCGCAAGAATTATGGCATCATTGTCTTTGATAGACATGGTCAAGTTCTTTAGTACTTCTACTAATACTTCTCTACTATCAACCTTTTCCATTGCAAAAGGCTTAGCGCTCCATCTAGAATAAGCTAACATATCTTTGATTAGGTTACTCATTCGTGTAGCACCGTCAATAACATAACTCATATCTAGGTTTGCATTTTCGTCATTGATCTGACTGATGTACTTTCGTTTAATGAGCGTAGAATAACTTTTGATCATTCGAAGAGGTTCCTGCAAGTCATGAGAAATAACGTAACTGAATTCTTCAAGAGACTTATTATGTGTCTCTAGTTTATTAGCATATTCATTCAATTTTACGCTTGCCTCTTTTTCAAAGCTATTGTCTTTTATCATGCAAATAATAAAAACTTCATCTTTCGTTTCCCCTTCCATCAAGGCCATAGTTTGACGCCCCCATATCGTGTTACCCTCTTTTGTTATAAGACGTTGCTCCAAAACAAGACTATTATTATCAGACGCTCTTAATTGCTGCATTAAAGACTCGTGATCTATTAGATCTTCTGAATTGATGTAATTACTCAATTCCATTTCAACAATCGATTGTTCCGTATAACCGAGCATTTCTAATACCGCTTGGTTAGCTTTTATTGGTTTCCCAAAACGATCTAACAGTAAAATACCTAGCGGGGAGTAATCAAATATATTTCGAAAACGGGCTTCACTAGCTTCTAGCTCTAGTTTACTCTTAGTAAGTTGTTCTACTACATTTATCTTACCTGAGTAAATAATATAAGCTAGTATCAACATCAAGACTAGTGTTCCATATATGAATGACACATTACATTTAGGAACTTCACAGGTACTGAGAAAGTAAATCCAACTCAGAAAAACCACAATAAGATAGACCCCTAAATTAATTTTGTTTTTAAAAAGCGCTCCTAAAGCAAAACAAACAATCATTGTAGTAGCACTATCGTAAACATCAAAATGATTTATTGAAGATATATAAATAGCAGATACCATATAGACTACAAGAATAGTCTGAATAAAGATTACTCCATTTTTCCTAAAAGACTCAATAAAGTATGATCCTATTCCGAATATCAAAAGTAGGCAGGCCAATATAGTTCGATAGATCGGTTGATCCATCAAGTCTGATTCTATGACCAGATTCATAGTTGTGATACCAAATAAAAGAAATGCCCCAACAATGGCAATTCTTCTAAAGAAAGCCAAGTCAGTGTTATTACTTATTAAATTTGGAGAGTAGTTTTTCATTATAGTATTAAAAGTAAATCTAAAATGTCACAAATGCCTACTTACTTGTTTTTATAGAGGTTTTCAATATGAATACAGATTTTATGCCATAACAACCTATATTTCCCAATCCCATTTTTTTTGGGAAACGTGTGTATACTATTACTTAGACCAGTACTGGATATATACTAAAAAAGCCTTCAAAATTTAATTTGAAGGCTTTTCATATTTTGTAAGAATAATGTGTAAATCCTTATTTGCCAAGTGCTTTTTGCATAGTTACTCCAATATGAGCAGGAGATTTGACTACGTGGATTCCACATTCTTCCATAATCTTCATTTTTGCTTCAGCTGTATCATCAGCTCCACCAATAATAGCTCCGGCGTGCCCCATGGTACGTCCTTTTGGAGCAGTTTGGCCAGCAATAAAGCCAACTACAGGCTTAGTTGCGTGTTCTTTAATCCAGTAAGCAGCATCAGCTTCCATGTTACCACCTATCTCTCCTATCATTACGATTCCGTCAGTATCAGGATCTTCCATAAGAAGTTGAACAGCATCTTTAGTTGTAGTACCTACGATTGGGTCACCTCCAATTCCGATACAAGTAGATTGTCCCATTCCTGCTTTAGTCACTTGGTCTACTGCTTCGTAGGTAAGTGTACCCGAACGAGAAACGATTCCAATTCTTCCTTTACGGTGAATAAAACCTGGCATAATACCAACCTTTGCTTCTTCAGGAGTCATGACACCCGGACAGTTTGGACCAACCAATCGGCAGTCTCTATCCTCAATGTATGATTTCACCTTTACCATGTCTTGTACTGGAATACCTTCTGTGATACAGATGATCACTTTTATTCCAGCATCAGCAGCTTCCATTATCGCATCACCTGCAAAACGAGGAGGTACAAAAATAATTGATGTATCTGCACCTGCCTTACTTACTGCTTCTTCTACAGTATTAAATACAGGTTTTTCCAAGTGAGTGGATCCTCCTTTTCCTGGAGTAACACCACCAACCACATTAGTTCCATATTCGATCATTTGCCCAGCATGGAAAGTACCTTCTTTACCGGTGAATCCTTGAACGATAATTTTTGAGTCTTTGGTTACTAAAACTGCCATATTGTTGTTATTGAATTAATCTATGTAATTGATCAATAATATTTATTCTTGACCAACTACTTTTATTAGGTGAACGAGCCTTAATGCTCTAATTTATTCTTCTTTTTCTACAAAGATAAAGACATCTTCATCTTGCTTTTTCATGTAATAATGTTCTCTTGCAAATTTTTCTTTATTGCCCTCGATATCACGTTTGTCTTCTTTAACTTCTTTGATTTTTTCTTGGTAATAAGTTCTATCCGTTTCCAACTCTTTCAATGTCTGATTGAGCTTAAACTGAGTCAAAAAGTCGTGCTTATCAAAGAAAATCATCCATGCAGCAGCAATTACTAATACGAGAAAAAATTTGTTTTTCAATGTATCCGGAATATTCCGCGTAATCGGTTTAAATGGATTATTTCTTACTGCCATTTCTTATTGATTTTCTAAAAACCAGTGTCTTACTAGTATCCAGTTAATAAAGCCTTTCCAGGATAAACACCTGAATCTCCAAGTTCCTCTTCAATTCGAAGTAACTGGTTGTATTTTGCAATTCTATCAGAACGAGATGCAGAACCTGTCTTGATTTGGCCAGTGTTCAGCGCTACTGCTAAATCAGCAATAGTTACATCTTCAGTCTCTCCAGATCGATGACTCATAACACTAGTGTATGCATTTCTAGTTGCTAAACGAACCGTTTCAATCGTTTCTGTTAAGCTACCAATTTGATTTACTTTAATCAGAATTGAGTTAGCCGCATCTTGGTCGATTCCTCGTTGTAATCTCTTTGTGTTGGTTACAAACAAATCATCTCCTACTAGTTGTACGCGATCTCCCATCAATTTGTTCATTGCTGTCCAACCTGCCCAATCATCTTCATCAAGGCCATCTTCAATAGAGAAGATTGGATATTTGTCTACCCATTCTTTCCAGTATCCGACCATGTCAGAAGTCGTTAATTTATCTCCTGTTGACTGGTGGAAGTGGTAGATTTTCTTTTCAGCATCATAAAACTCAGAAGCTGCTGCGTCCATTGCGATCAAAATATCTTCACCAGGTTTGTAACCTGCTTTTTCAATGGCAGTCAAAACAATTTCGATTGCCTCTTGATTGGATTTGATATTTGGTGCAAAACCACCTTCATCTCCAACGTTAGTTGAGTAATTTTTAGATTTTAGAACAGTTTTCAAAGTATGAAAAACCTCTGTTCCCATTCTCAAACCTTCGGAGAAAAATTCTGCGCCAACTGGAACAATCATGAATTCTTGAAAGTCAATACTGTTATCAGCATGTGATCCTCCATTTATAATATTCATCATTGGTACAGGAAGTACGTGTGCATTCACACCACCAACGTAGCGATACAATGGTTGATAAGCTTCCTGAGCTGCTGCTTTTGCAACTGCTAAAGAAACACCAAGTATTGCGTTTGCTCCAAGGTTCGATTTATTCTCTGTAGCATCAAGGTCGATCATCATATTATCGATGTATACTTGTTCAAATACATCTACTCCGATAAGTCCTTCACGAATCTTTTCTTCTACATTTCGGCAGGCATTTAAAACTCCTTTTCCTTTATATCGATCACCTCCATCTCTCAACTCTACTGCTTCATACTTTCCGGTTGATGCTCCTGAGGGAACAGCAGCTCGACCTACCGCACCTGCAGTAGTAATTACTTCAACTTCTACTGTTGGATTTCCCCTTGAGTCAAGGATCTCTCTTGATTTAATGTCAATTATTTCGCTCATTTAAAGGTGTTTTAGTTTGTGGTCTGTTGTTTTATAATGTTTGAACTTTCTGTTTGCTTATCTAGATTGATAGACTGAATAAAGTCATCAAAGAGGTAACGCGAATCGTGTGGCCCCGGAGATGCCTCAGGATGATATTGAACAGAAAATGCTTTTGTATTTTTCACACGAATACCTTCGATGGTATCATCGTTGAGGTTGATGTGAGTTATTTCAATCTTATCCTTATTGTTTTCAATCGCATCTGGACTTACGCCGAAACCGTGATTTTGGCTAGTGATTTCACTTTTACCAGTGCTAAGATTTTTTACTGGATGGTTGATACCTCTGTGACCATTGTGCATTTTGTAAGTTGGAATATCAACAGCACGAGCCAAAAGTTGGTGCCCTAGGCAAATCCCGAATAAAGGTTTGTCTTCCTTTAGGATTGACTTTACCGTTTCAACTGCATAGTCCATTGCTCCTGGATCACCTGGTCCATTAGACAAGAAGTATCCATCTGGGTTCCAGTTTTTAATTTCTTCAAAAGATGTTTGTGCTGGAAACACTTTAAGATAACTACCTCTTGAGGTCATACATTTCAAAATATTCTTTTTGACACCAAAGTCAAGAACAGCTATTTTAATTGGAGCATCTTTTTCTCCAAAGAAATATGGTTCTTTCGTACTCACTTTAGATGCTAACTCAAGTCCTTCCATACTTGGCACTTGACTCAACTTTTCTTTCAGTTCGTCAATTTTAGTAATTTCCGAAGAGACAATTGCATTCATTGCTCCTTTATTACGGATGTGGCGAACGATTGCCCTTGTATCTACATCAGAGATTCCGACTAGCCCTTCTGCTTCGAAATAATCTTGGATCGACATATCTGCCATTTTTCGAGAGTAGTCGTTGGTAAAGTTTTTACAAATCAGGCCAGCAATTTTGATGCTATCTGATTCTGTTTCCATCTGTTTGGTTCCGTAGTTGCCAATGTGCGCGTTAGTAGTCACTAACATCTGTCCAGAGTAAGAAGGATCAGTAAAAATCTCCTGATATCCTGTCATACCTGTATTAAAGCATATTTCACCTGTGGTGGTACCAATTTTACCAGCTGCTCGTCCATGAAAAACGGTACCGTCTTCAAGGAGTAAAATTGCAGCGTTTCTTTGAGATTCAGCCATGTTATAAAAAGTTTTTACAAATATAAAGCTACTAATTGACTTCAACGAACCTGTGGATTATTTTAAGCAATTTTCTTGGTTCGATTTTGAATTTAGTCATGAAAATTATACCTCTGATATACAAAAAAAGCGACCCCAATATATATTGGAATCGCTTTTTATATTTTCTATAAAAAAGAATTCATCATTTGACTATTCTTCTTCATCTTTATTTGATGTAGTTGCTTTAGCAGTTGTAGCGGCAGCTACTGCAGCGGCAGCTTTTTTCTTACCACCTCTTCTGCTACGGCGCTTCTTACCTCCAGCATCTTTACCAGCTGTCTTAGGTAGAACGTCATTAAAATCAACAAATTCGATCATGGCCATTTCTGCACTATCACTTTGACGGAAACCCATCTTGATAATTCTTAAATAACCACCAGGACGACTTGCAATCTTAGGTGAGATGGTTTCGAATAATTCCTTTACAACATCCTTGTTGTTTAGGTAACTATATACAACTCTTCGAGAGTGTGTTGTATTTGTTTTTGACTTAGTAACCAATGGCTCTAGATATAATCTTAGTGCTTTAGCTTTAGCCAAAGTTGTAAAAATACGTTTGTGTTCAATTAATGAACCAGACATGTTTCTTAATAAGGCCTTACGGTGCCCTACTTTTCTTTTAAGATGGTTAAATTTCTTACCGTGTCTCATCTTTTTTAGATTTTAAATTGTCTTAAATAATGACGTTAGCTTCGCGGCACTAAAGGTAAATTAACTTTTAGTTTCCGCATGGTTGGTTATGTTGAATAACCTTATAATTTACGATTCAGACAATTAGTCTTCGTCGAGCTTATACTTAGATAAGTCCATTCCGAAAGTAAGGCCTTTATCTTGTAGTAATTCTTCAATTTCTACTAAAGACTTCTTACCAAAGTTTCTAAACTTCAATAATTCATGTGTATCGTAGCGAACCATTTCAGCAAGCGTATTGATTTTCGCTGCTTTCAAACAGTTGTAAGCACGAACTGACAAGTCAAGATCTTCAAGAGAAGTCTTCAACAACTTACGCATGTGTAAGATGTGCTCATCAACGATGCTGTCTTCGCTAGATCCTACTTCATCGAATGTGATATTTTCATCAGTGATCAACATCAAATGTTGGATCATGATTCTAGAAGCTTCTTTGATTGCATCTTCCGGGTGGATGGTACCATCAGTTTTAACTTCGATAGTTAATTTTTCGTAATCGGTACGTTGACCAACACGAGTATTACCTACCTTATAAGCTACATTCTTAATCGGTGTATAGATAGCATCGATTGGAATAACTCCGATTGGTGCATCCTTTGGAAGGTTTTCATCTGAAGGTACATAGCCACGTCCTTTTGTAATCGTCAATTCCATTTCAAGGTTAACGAAAGGCTCCATACTACAGATGATCAAGTCTGGGTTCATAATTTTGAACACGTTAGTGTGCTCTTCAATGTCACCAGCTTTGAATCCTTCTTTACCACTAATGGTAAGGTATATTTTTTCAGAAGTCACTTCTTCTTCAGAAATCAATTGTTTGATTCTTACTTGTTTAAGGTTTAGGATGATGTCTACAACATCTTCGACTACACCTCGGATTGTAGAAAATTCATGTTCTACACCAGCGATACGGATAGCAGAAATAGCGTGACCTTCCAAAGAAGAAAGGAGTACACGTCTTAGAGAATTCCCTACTGTCTGTCCAAAACCTGGCTCTAAAGGTTTGAATTCAAACGTACCTTCAAAGTCAGTTGCCTTTTGTAAAAGAATTTTGTCTGGCTTCTGGAAATTTAAAATGCTCATACGCGATGTGATTCTTTAGAGAAGATAAGTTAATTAATGTTACAACTCTGATGGTTGCTTCTCAATAGTTTAATACAATTGCCTGAGTTAAATGAATAACTCAGGCTATTGTTTTTTATATGATTACTTAGAGTAAAGTTCTACGATTAGCTGTTCGTTAATCTTTTCAGGAACCTGATCTCTTTGAGGAGCTTCTAGGAAGGTGCCTTCCATTCTGTCCTTGTTGAATTCAAGCCATCCGAAGTTACGAACATCAGATTTACTGGAAACATTATCTCTTATTATTTCCATGTGCTGCGACTTAGCTCTTACAGCGACTTTATCACCAGGAGTAAGGATTGCAGAAGGAATATTAGTAACAACACCGTTAACGATGATGTGCTTATGAGATACCAATTGACGAGCCGCTCTTCTAGTTGGGGCAATACCCAAACGGAAGATTGTGTTGTCTAATCGAGATTCCAACATTTGAATTAAGATTTCACCAGTAACACCACTCTTTCTAGTTGCTCTTTCAAACATGTTTCGAAACTGACGCTCAAGTACACCATAAGTGTATTTAGCTTTCTGCTTCTCCTTCAATTGAAGTGCGTAATCAGAAGACTGACGTCTTCTTCTAGAGTTACCGTGTTGACCAGGGCGATATTTCTTTTTGTCAAAAGCTTTATCAAAACCAAAAATTGGTTCTCCAAGTGCTCTTGCTTTTTTCGATGTAGGTCCAGTATATCTTGCCATTGTTTATAGACTATATTTTTTAAGGAATAAGATCAAGTAATAAATAAGTGATCTAAACTCTTCTTCTTTTTGGTGGGCGACAGCCGTTGTGTGGAACAGGCGTTACGTCACGGATTTTAGAAACTTTAATTCCAGCAACATCAATTGCTCTGATAGCAGCTTCACGCCCAGCTCCTGGTCCACGAACCAAAGCCTCACAAGTTCTCATACCTGCATCATAAGCAACTCTAGCAGCATCACCTGCAGCCATTTGAGCAGCATAAGGAGTATTTTTCTTAGAACCTCTAAAACCAGCTTTACCAGCAGAAGCCCATGAGATTACCTGTCCTTGTTTGTTACAGATAGATATGATGATATTGTTGAACGAAGCTCGGATGTACACCAAGCCTTCCGGATCAACTTTTACTTTTCTTTTCTTTTTAGTATCCTTTGCCATAATGGTTAAGCTATTTTGGAAAGTGGGTATTAGCTACCTACGATTATTTAGTTGCTTTCTTCTTGTTTGCTACAGTCTTACGTTTTCCTTTACGGGTACGTGCGTTAGTTTGCGTACGTTGGCCTCTTAAAGGAAGTCCTTTTCTGTGACGCAGACCACGGTAACAACCGATATCCATCAAACGTTTGATGTTAAGCTGTACTTCAGATCTTAATTGACCTTCAACTTTGTGTTCGTTCTGAATAATAGAAACGATAGAACGAATGTTTTCATCAGTCCAGTCATTAACTTTAGTGTTAGGATCGATGCTTGATTGCTCAAGAATCTGTCCTGCGGTAGTTGTACCTATACCATAGATGTAGGTTAAACCAACAATACCTCTTTTATTTTTTGGTAAATCATTACCTGCTATACGAGCCATTCTTAAGAAGATTTACTAAGTTTCTTAAAATAAAAATTCAGCAATGTCTATCCTTGACGTTGCTTAAATTTTGGATTTTTCTTATTGATTACGTACAACTTTCCTTTTCTTCGGACGATTTTGCAATCTGATGTACGTTTTTTGATCGATGCTCTTACTTTCATAAAGCTGTTATTTATATCTGTATATGATGCGACCTCGCGTTAAATCATAAGGAGACATTTCTACTGCTACCTTATCTCCTGGAAGGATACGGATGTAGTGCATGCGCATTTTTCCTGAAATAGTAGCTACAATTTTATGGTCGTTTTGCAACCGCACCCTAAACATTGCGTTAGATAGAGCTTCCTCTATAATGCCATCTTGTTTTATTAATTCTTGCTTAGCCATATTTTAAAATTCGGTGTGCAAAGATACAAATTATCAAGTACTTTTCCTTCCATTTCGAGAAAAATTTCGTAATAATTCTATTTCTTCTTGTAAATAAGGCCTTTTCGCTGATTTCTAAGCCTTTATAGCTAATAAATCTTTGAAAAACGTCTTATTTTATGTCTGATTCTCCTAATATGTAGGAGGGTTTCTATCCTTGAATTGTTGCTGATTTCTTCAGTGCAACCGCCTGTACATTCGCATTTTTAGCAATTGCTTCTTCAATCATCGTATGGTTTGACAAAATATCTGGACCATCTTTTCTTACTGCTATTGTATGTTCAAAATGAGCTGACGGCTTTTTATCTTTTGAGATAATCGTCCATCCATCATCTGATTGGCGTACTTCTTTAGCTCCTAGGTTCACCATTGGTTCGATCGCGATTACTAGACCATCTTGTAATTTAGGTCCTCTGCCTCTTTTACCGTAGTTTGGTACCTCAGGTGCTTCGTGTAGGTTTCTTCCTAATCCATGCCCTACTAACTCTCTTACAACTCCATATCCGTTTGTTTTTTCACAATAGTCTTGTACTGCGAAGCCAATGTCCCCAATTCTATTACCAACTCTTGCTGCATCAATTCCTCTGTAAAGCGACGTTTTAGTTACTCTTAAGAGTTCCATTGTTTCTTCAGCTACATCACCTAGAGCAAAAGTGTAGGCTGCATCTCCGTAAAAATCATTCATAAATGATCCACAATCAACAGAAACTACGTCTCCGTCCTTGAAGGCCTCTTTGGTAGGAATACCATGTACAACACCTTCATTTACAGAAATACAAAGGGTCGCAGGAAATCCTCGGTAACCTTTGAAGCCTGGAACTGCGTTATGATCACGAATTAGTTGTTCAGCTTCTTTATCAATCTCTTCACCAGTCATTCCTGGTTTAATCATCCCAGCAACATGTGTCAAAGCCTTGCATACAAGTAAGCAGCTTTGTCTGATTAATTCAATTTCTTCGTCTGTCTTGTAGTAGATCATATAAAAACAAATCAGTAAAAATGATAAAAGGATTGTTTAACAACTTTAGTTATTAAACAATCCTTTTAAGAGATTATTTTGTGGGTGTATTGGTGTAGTAAAACAACATTACATGCTTGCACCGATACCTTGTACACCACTCTTTCCTTTCAGCTTACCTGACTTAACTAACCCGTCGTACTTACGCATCAACAAGTAGCTTTCAATTTGCTGTAAAGTATCAAGTACAACACCTACTAAGATAAGTAGAGATGTTCCACCGAAGAAAAGTGCAAAAGCAAGGTTAACACCAAAGGCCGCTGCGAAAGCAGGCAATATGGCAATTAAAGCTAAGAAAATAGAACCAGGTAATGTGATTCTGGTTGTAACTGAATCAATAAATTCAGCTGTATTTTTCCCTGGCTTAATACCTGGAATAAATGCATTCTGGCGCTTTAGATACTCAGAGTACTGCTGTGGGTTTACCATCAAGGCAGTGTAGATGTAAGTAAAGAGAACAACCAAAATGAAATAAACAATATTATATGGAGCAGAAGTAAAATCATTCATGCTTGCTAATAAAGCAGAACCGGTACCAGTTCCTTCACTTCCAGCCATAAACTGAAGTAAATAAGCAGGTAGGAACATAATTGCTTGAGCAAAGATGATAGGCATTACTCCTGATGCATTCAATTTAACAGGAATGTAATCTCTGTTTCCAGCAGCAGGCATTGCGTTAGAACCACGACCAACAACACGCTTAGCGAATTGAATTGGGATACGGCGAACTGCCTGAACAATCATTACAGTCGCTAAGATCACTACGAATAGTGCAACCATTTCGAGAACGAAAGCCAAACCGAAGTTTTGAGTGAATTCGTAAACAAGTGCACCTGGAAGTGTTGCAATAATACCGATCATAATCAACAATGAAATACCATTGCCAATTCCATTATCAGTAATACGCTCTCCCAACCACATTGCGAAAATGGTACCTGTAGAAAGAATAATGATGTTTGAAAACCAGAATATAGATGTAGGTACAGATGGATCAACAGCTCCTTGACTCATGATATAAGTAAGGTATGCTCCACCCTGAACGAGTGTAATCGCAACTGTAAGTAGACGAGTAATCTGTGTAATTTTCTTACGTCCAGATTCCCCTTCTCTTTGTTGTAAACGCTGAAAGTATGGTACAGCAAAACCAAGAAGTTGAATAATAATCGATGCGGTGATATAAGGCATAATACCTAATGCAAAAATTGCTGCTTTGTTAAAAGCACCACCAGTAAACATATTGATTAATCCGAAAAGATCATTTCCACCTCCACTAGAGGCTGCCTGTTCTAATACTTCAGGCACTACGCCTGGTAGAACAACAAAACAACCAAATCGATACACCATTAAAATACCAAGTGTAAAAAGGATTCGGTCTCTGAGTTCCTTAATCTTCCAAATGTTCTTGAGCGTCGTTATAAACTTCTTCATTGTTGTTACTTAGTTACAAGGTTTATGGTCCCCCCCTGAGCTTCGATTGCTTCTTTTGCTTTTGCAGAGCAGGCATGAGCAGTAACAGCCAGTTTGCAATTTAGTTCTCCGTTTGCTAGTATTTTAACTTTTTCTTTCTTTTTCACGATGCCATTTGCGACAAGGCTATCAAGATCAATACTAGTCAAGTTATACTTGTCAGAAATTTCTTGAAGACGCTTCAAATTAAGCGCAATGTATTCAACGCGGTTGATATTTTTGAAACCTCTTTTAGGCAAACGTTGTTGAAGAGGCATTTGTCCACCTTCAAAACCACGTTTTCTGCTATATCCTGATCGAGATTTCTGTCCTTTGTGTCCACGAGTTGATGTGCCACCATGACCAGATCCCTGTCCTCTACCAATACGCTTAGGGTTTTTAGTAGATCCTTTTGCAGGTTTTAAGTTATGTAATTCCATTTTAAGAATTCTTTTGACTATGTTGGAATAATATGATACGTTATACTTACTACAATTGTTCCACTTTTATTAAGTGGTTTACCTTATTTATCATACCCATGATTTGTGGTGTACCTTCATGTACAGCACTACCATTGATTTTTCTAAGGCCAAGAGCTTTAAGAGTATCTTTCTGACGACGAGAACGGTCGATGCCGCTCTTTATTTGTGTAACTTTTACTTTACCCATGATTTTTAAATATAAAGGGTTTTCAAAATTGTAGTAAGCTTAGCGCTAACTGTTTATTCTTCTCCAAACAATTTCTGCATAGAAATGTTTCGATCTTTCGCAACTTGCATTGGGCTACGCAACTTTGTTAGTGCGTCCATAGTCGCCTTAACAACGTTGTGAGGGTTAGAAGATCCTTGAGATTTAGCCAATACGTTTTGTACACCTGCACTTTCCAAAACTGCACGCATAGCACCACCAGCAATTACCCCGGTTCCTTCAGATGCAGGCTTGATTAAAACCTTACCAGCACCGTATTTACCTTTTTGTTCGTGTGGAATAGTTCCTTTATAAAGTGGTACTTTAATCAGGTTCTTCTTTGCATCATCTACTGCTTTAGCAATTGATTCTGATACATCACGAGCTTTTCCAAGACCATGACCAACAGTTCCTTTACCATCACCAACGACCACGATTGCTGCGAAACTAAAAGTACGACCACCTTTGGTTACCTTAGCAACACGGTTAAGGTTTACTACCTTTTCCTTTAGTTCCTGATCAGCAGGCTTAATTCTGTTGTTTGATTTTCTTTCCATTATCTTATTATTTAGAACTGAAGACCCCCTTCACGAGCTCCCTCAGCTAATGCCTTAATACGACCATGATACAAGTAACCGCTACGGTCAAAAACTACAGCTGAGATGTTTTCAGCAGAAGCTTTACTTGCGAGTAATTTACCAACTGCCTTTGCGACCTCAGACTTGTTACCTGTTTGGGCAGTAGCCTCATCACGAGAAGAAGCAGCGAGTAGAGTTACTCCATTCAAATCGTCGATAAGTTGAGCGTAAATTTCTTTGTTACTTCGAAAAACACTTAATCTTGGTCTGCTAGGAGAACCTTTGATCTTCTTTCGAATTCTTAACTTGATTTTACTTCTCTTTGAAGATTTATTTACTTTCATAACAAATTTATCTTATGCAGCTAACCTTAGATTAACCTGCTGTTTTACCTTGTTTTCTTCTGATCTCTTCACCAACGAATTTGATACCTTTTCCTTTGTAAGGTTCTGGTCTTCTAAATGCGCGGATACGAGCTGCAACTTGTCCGATTAACTGCTTATCAAAGCTTTCTAAACGAACGATAGGTGGCTTACCTTTTTCCATCTTCGCCTCTACCTTTACTTCATCAGGAATGTAGAACATAACTGGGTGAGAGTAACCAAGAACTAAAGTTAGAAGTTGCCCTGAGTTTTCAGCACGGTAACCTACACCAATTAGTTCAAGTTCTTTTACAAACCCTTCAGTAACACCTATCACCATATTATTTACCAATGAACGGTAAAGACCGTGCAAAGATTTGTGGCGCTTTTGGTCAGTAGGGCGAGTAACATTAAGTACCCCGTCCTCCATAGCCAGTGCTATATCTGGATCTACTTGCTGAGTCAGTTGACCTTTAGGGCCTTTCACTGTCACCAAGTTACCTTTGCTAACGTCGATAGTGACGCCGCTTGGAATTTCTATTGGAGATAATCCTATCCTTGACATTTTATTGCGAATTAAATTGAATTAATAAACATAACAAACAACCTCACCACCGACGTTAGCCTTTGCAGCTGCTTTTCCCGTCATTATTCCTCTAGAAGTAGAAACAATAGCGATTCCTAAACCATTAATGATTCGTGGAATTTCATCTGCAGGTGAGTACTTACGTAAACCAGGTTTAGAAATTCGACCTAACTTACGGATGACCGGCTTCTTAGTGATTGGGTCATATTTTAGTGCGATACTGATGATTCCTTGCTTACCAGCAGAAGGATCAACTTTGTACTTAAGGATGTAACCTTGATCGTACAAAATTTCAGTAATACTACTTTTCATTTTTGAAGCAGGAATTTCGACTACCCGGTGCCCAACTTGTTGAGCGTTTCGGATACGAGTCAAATAATCTGCTATTGGATCTGTAACTGCCATTTTATTATCTTTTAGAATT
>CALGLS010000131.1 GCA_937959375.1 uncultured Saprospiraceae bacterium | reverse complement strand
AGTAGCAGGTGTGTTTACTGCAACTTGGGTAAGTAGTGAACAGTTTATTGAAGTCTTTCGATTCTTATTAGTCGCGATGCTCTTTGTTATTTTGGTTAAGCCAAAACGCTGGTTGCAAAAATCAGATCCAAGCAAACAAGTCAATTATTGGATCGCCATTCCATTGTATTTAGCACTCGGATTTTATGGTGGCTTTATTCAAATGGGAATGGGCGTTTTCTTTTTGGCGACTATGGTTTTGGTAGCGCGATACGACTTGATAGAAGCGAATGCAGTGAAAGGGTTTGTAGTCGCATTGTACACCATTTTGGTCGTAGCAATTTTCCAATGGAAAGGTTTGATCGATTGGCGAATTGGAATGACACTCGCTGTAGGACAAGGGCTTGGTGGCTGGTTGGCAGCACGTTTTGCATCGCAGTATCCAAAAGCCGATGTTTGGGCTTATCGTTTATTGGTAACTGTAGTTATTCTCGCTATTGTCAAGCTATTCAAGCTGCACGAATATTTTATCCCCGCAGGTTTCTTTTAAGCAGCTTCACTAAATGAAAAGGAAGTAATAGGAAATACAAGAAAAATTCTACGTAAATTACAAGCAAAGTAAAGCAAGTAAAAGAGGAATACGTTAGATGGAAACTTCCCACTTCTAGCTTCCTACTTCCCACTTAAATTTTCAAAAAAAATTTAAACCATGCCATCAAAAACATACTATGAGTCGCCAATCGGATGTCTAGAAATTTGCGGAAGCGAACTTGGCCTTAGATCCGTAAAGAAAGTCGATAAGCTAGGAACGCCATCTCCAAAATTACCGAAGGTACTCAAGGATTGTAAAAAGCAGCTAGCTGAATATTTTGCTGGAAAGCGTAAAAACTTCGAATTAAAAATGGACTGGGGAGGCGCAACTGAATTTTATCAATCGGTATGGAGTCAGTTGGTTCAGATTCCTTATGGACATACAGCCAGCTACGCGTTGATTGCTGAAAAAATTAACAATCCAAAAGCAGTGAGAGCTGTAGGTATGGCCAATCGAAATAATCCTATAGCAATCATAGTGCCCTGTCATCGGGTAATTGCTAAGAGCGGTGAACTACAAGGATATTTTTATGGTCTTGATGTGAAGCGTCAATTGCTTCAGTTGGAGAACCCAATGAGTTTTGCTACTCAAGGATCCTTGTTTGAATAGGTGTTTGTGAGGCTTATTCTATGATTTTAAATTGGCGTTCTATTTCCATAAAATCTCCATTTACTAAAATAGTCGCAAGAATAGTGAAGGTGCCACCACGCTTTACTTTTTTAACAACCTTAGATAAATCTGAATTGATTTTGCCTGTGCTAGTGCCCTCTACAAAAGTCTTGTTGCGTTGAAAAACAAAAGATAAGCTCGAAATATCTACATCGTTACCAAATTCATTTCGAACTAAGAGATTAGCGTCGAGGCTTTTTTCAAGAGCTGACTTAGAAATAACTTTTCCTTTTAACGCTCCCCAGTGGATTTGATAATTACTCGCAATTGCAGTATTTGTATTGCTTAATGAAAAGGTAACAGGTAGGTTTAACTTTACACTGACAGCTTTGCCCTCGTTGATCGCTGGCTCCCAATCAGGCATCAAGTCTAAAATACGCAAAGCTTCTTTTCCACATCCGCCACCGATATCGCGTAATATTTTTTGAGATTCGATTTGCCCGTTCTTATTTACAACGAAACTTAAAAACACGGTTCCTTCAATCCCTTCTAATTTAGCTGCTTCAGGGTACTGAATATTTTCAGAGATGAAGCTGATCAAACTAGCATTCGAACATTTCCTTTTCTCAGCAGTACCATCTTGATAGGCTCCGCAATCTTCGAAATAAGGCATTTGTTCAGCAGTAATTAAAGCTTCGCCATTACCTTGAGCAATGATCAAGCAAGGTAGAGCGAACAAGAGAAGAGCAAGGTTTAAAATTTTTCGTGTAGTCATCAGTTGTAAAATAATATATTTTTGTGCGTAGTTGCTACTTTATCAAATTAATTAACAAGTTGTTTTTTATCTATCAAAACAGAAGCCAGATTATCTTCTCAAATCGTTAAGAACTTCTTTGATCTCAGCTGCTGTGAATTTTTTAGGTTTTTCTGAAAAATTACCATTCTTATTAATGATAAAATATTCTGGTAAAAGTTTTACCTCATAGGCCAGTGCAATGTCCGAGTCGATATGACCATCAGCTAATAGATGCACGCCTTTAAACTCCCATTCACTAATTGCTTTCATCCATGATTCTTTGTCACGGTCTAAAGAGACATTGATAAAGACCACACCTAATTTCTTTAATTCTTCTTGCATAGGTTGCATCATCTGCATTTTGCCTAAGCATGGACGACACCAGCTTGCCCAGAAATTAAGAAAAACAACCTGTCCATTATAACTGTCTAATGAAACCCAGCGATCAAAATTGTCCTTTAACTTAAATTGTGGAGCAGGCGTACCTGCTGCTTGCTTCATGGCATTTTGATAGGCAACTAGAACTTTTTCATCAAACTCTCCATTTTCAGAAGTTTCTAAATATTTGTAGTAATTCGGAATCAAAGGATCCACGATTTTTCCATAAAAACCTCTGTATATGATTTCAGATTGTGCATAAGTCAAAGCTCTTCCCGAAAGGTAATTGCTTGCCAAGTCGTATTGTAAAACATAAGGCTCAATTCCACTATCCTTATCCTTGTTTGCTGCATAGCTCAAAAATGCTAAGACAAACTCACGATATCTGTAATTCCCAACCTGACTATTCTGTACGCTAATCTCATCCATAAAGTTCATAAAAGATTCTGGAATAGAATGTTTGTTCTTAAAGATAGTACCATACAGAAGTAAGTTATAAGCCCAATCGTAATTAATTTCCGCTTTTATGAATTCCTCAAATGAGCTGCTTAAATGATCGGGATTATTTGCCATGTAAAAGGCAAGTCCATCGATGGCCGCCTGACGCTGTAAGTCTAACTCTTTCTTGAAAAAGGTAGATGGTGTACGTTGCATCTTCTCACTTTGTGTTTGGTCACACTTAAACCAATAGTTGCCATGCTTGTATTGAAGCATCTTGAATTGATTGAGTTCCTTAGGATGAGCTTTGAGATAATCGCTTAGATAGGTGTTGTTGTGTCCTCCTTTTCCAGAAAATTGGATTGAGAACTGAAAAGATCCAGCGTCACTGGTGATATATAAGCTATCATTTGGCTCTAAGTATACCAAAGCCTTGTTTCTTGAATAAACAATTGTAGCATATTGAGGCTCGTAAATTTCAACTGCAAATGCAAAAGAACCATCTTCTAGAATATTGGATTCGTAAATATCAACATTATTATTGATGTATTTTGCATTGACGTGAAGCTCCGCTTTCTTTACGAGCGGGTTGTGATTTTTGACGGTAGCCATTACATACGCATTAGCCTGAGCCATCGTTGAAGATACGATAAGTAGGAAGGCTAGGGTCAATAGCCAGTTGGTCTGTTTCATATGTTTTCTCAATTTCCGTAAGTACGATCCATCTTGTGACGCAAGAATTTTAAAAAAGTCCCGATTCTGGATGGGGTTTTTTGAAAAAAAATAAGTTATCATCTGGTCAAACGATTTTTAAAATAACAATATTGGATATTTTTAAGCCTTGCTTACCTCCAATCACGTTAATTAATTTAACGATTTGCAAATATAATAGTTATATAACAATAAACGACATCTATTTTTTTGTCCAACTGTCCACAAATTCTTTTGTAAACTAACTATATTGGTGAAACAGATAGCCGTAAAATTAATACTATGAAGAAACAATGGCTCTTACCAAAGATAGATGCAAAGGAGATTGCTGATTTGCAAAAGCAAACAGGATTAGACGAAATTTTGTGTCAGATGCTTATCGAAAGAGGTGTCAAATCGCCCAAAGCGATAGAAACTTTTTTTGAGCCGAAGCTCAAAGATCTCTATGATCCATTCTTATTAAAAGACATGTACATTGCTGTTGGTCGATTGAATAAGGCATTGGAATCTGGTGAAAAGATACTCATCTATGGAGATTATGATGTGGATGGGACCACCTCCGTGGCAATGCTGTATACCTTTTTGGAACCCTATCATGACGCGATCGATTTTTATATTCCAGATAGATATAAAGAAGGTTATGGGGTATCTACCGAAGGTATACAATATGCAGTTGATCATGAAATCGCTTTAATCATAGCCGTAGATTGTGGTATTCGGGCTGTTGACCAGGTCGCTGTTGCGAAAAGCCATGGGATAGATTTTATTATTTGTGATCACCACCTTCCGGGAAATGAAATACCTGATGCTATCGCAATTTTAAATCCGCAAAGAGCAGATTGTGATTATCCTTTCAAAGGGCTCTGCGGTTGTGGGGTGGTTTTTAAATTCATTCAAGGTTTTGCGATCGCCAACGAGTTTGCTGAAGAATCTGTATTTGATTTATTGGACTTTGTAGCTGTAGCAACTGCTTGTGATATTGTTCCACTATTAGATGAGAATAGAATTCTAATGCATTTTGGTTTGAAAAGCATTAACCAAACAAACCATGTAGGATTCAATGCTTTGATGCTTGAGAGTAAACGCAAACCGCCAATGACGGTGAGTGATTTGGTTTTTGGGCTGGGGCCAATGATCAATGCAGCTGGTCGATTGTCAGATGCCAAGCAATCAGTCAAAATGTTATTGGCGCATACGGATGAAGAAGCGCGTAATTATGCGAAGCAATTATTCTATCGAAATGAGGAGCGCAAAGAAATGGATCGTGAGTTGGTTGCTGAGGCAGAAAAATTAATATTAGCGATGCCCGATTGGGAATCGAAAAGAAGTTTTGTGCTTTATCAACCACATTGGCATAAGGGAATCGTTGGAATTGCGGCAAGCAGAATAGTTGATAAGTTTAATAGACCAACAATCATTCTTACCAAAAACGATGGGAATTTAGTAGGCTCTGCTCGATCAATCTCTGGTGTAGATATTCATCAGGCGATTGGCAACTGCTCCAACCTTTTACTCAACTTTGGTGGACATCAATATGCCGCTGGCTTGACATTGGAGGAAAATAATCTCAACGAGTTTAGAGACAGAATAGAATCACAACTTTCGGAATACAGCGAAACCAAGCAAGTACCCGAAATAAAAATAACAGGAGAATTAGAACTTGATAAAATCAGTGCTGGATTTTTTAAACGACTTAAACAGTTTGCACCATTTGGGCCGGGTAATCGAAATCCAGTTTTTGTATCTCGACAGGTTTCTGACACGGGAGGGTCTAAATTACTAAAAGGAGATCATCTGCAACTGCAAATAGTAAAAGACGATTCAAGAGTTTATAAATGTATAGCTTTTGGACAAGGCGATTATTTTTATGACATTCAAAAAGGACCTTTTGATATTTGTTATAACTTGCAGGAAAATACCTGGATGAATAAAACCACCTTGCAATTGAATATCAAGGATATTCATCTAAGAGATGTTGGAGAATAAGTTGTTTTGAAAAATAAATAAAATAGAAATATGTCTAATTCAGAAAAAATAGATGCGAGTAAAGCACCCAAACCAGTAGGGTTATATCCACATGCGCGTCGTGTAGGAAATTTGTTGTTTTTGTCAGGAATTGGTCCGCGTGATCCGGAAACGAATGGAGTACCAGGTTTGACTTTGAGTAAAAGTGGAAACTACGAGGTGTTTGATTTTGCGGCGCAATGTCATTCCGTATTTAAAAATGTACAACTTGTTTTAGAAGCTAGTGGTGCAAGCTGGGATTCGCTGGTAGATGTAACGGTTTTTCTTACAGATATGAAACGCGACTTTGGTACCTATAATAAAATCTATGCAGAGTATTTTAAAGATGCGCAACCTTGTAGAACAACCGTAGGGATTGATTCTTTACCAACTCCAATTGCAATAGAATTAAAATGTATAGCGGTAGTGGGGGATTAGTTGTCGGCTTTTACTAACGGAATGAGTTGACGATCGATCAAGGCAATAGAGGAGGGGAGTTAAACGTGCAATGTTTAGCCAATTAATTCAGTCGATACGGAACAATCAATTTGAACTCTGGAATCCGAACAAAGAATTCCTTGTCCTCTGGTTTTCGAACCATTTGGAAGGTACCATACATTTTTCCAATTTCAGTAAGAAGAGGACACCATGAGATGTATTGGTGTGATTCGTTAGGACCAAGTACCGGTTGCTTACCAATGACGCCATCTCCTTTTACCTCTCGCTTATCTCCGTTGGAGTCTACGATAAACCAGTGACGCTTGATAAGTTGTACGGTATCGGAGCTTTTATTTTCTATGGTAACTCTGTAGGCATGCACAAACTGATTACCTGATCGCTTGGATTCAGCGGGTTGGTAAGCGGTTTCTACGCTTATTTTTATGCCATTGGTTGTGAGCGTTTCCATAAATTGTTTTACGAAGCTGATTCTCCAGTGTTTGTATTTTCATCAGCTTCTATGTCAAGATAATCTTCGATCATTAGTTCAGCTTCTTTTAAAGCTACCTCTAATATATCATTAACCAAAATTTCATCAAAATTGTTCTCGTAAGTCATTTCTTCTTTGACTCGAGCGATTCTTTTTTTGAGGCTTTTAGCGGTTTCCGTCTTGCGATTCTTAAGTCGCTTGATCAAAGTTTCTAATGATGGAGGTCGAATAAAAATAACCATAGATTGGTCGCCTGGATACATTTTTTTTATGTTCGTAGCTCCTTTTACCTCTATATCAAATACAATATTTTTCCCATCCGCCCAGATTCGATCAACTTCACTCTTCAATGTACCGTAGTATTGATTTTCGTATACCTCTTCCCATTCAAGAAAGTCGCCGTTTTTAATTCTTTTTTTGAATTCTTGGGTGCTTAGAAAATAGTAATCTTTGCCATCTGTTTCGTGGTCACGTATTTTACGATTGGTGGCAGAAACAGAGAATGCCAACTCGTCATAGGTAGCTAATAAATGTCTTACGATAGTGGTTTTGCCCGCACCGCTGGGAGCAGTTATGGCGATGAGTTTACTCATGAAAAAAAATATAAATCTTAATATTATGAACTTCTTCTAATCCGCGAAATACAATTTGCTAATTTTAAAGAATGTCAGTTTAACGATAGTAAGGTTCCGCGTTAGCAGCCTTCAAACCTTCATTCCTTCCTTTCATTTACACCGTATTAGCCACCTGTTCCTTTATCTTTTCTAATTCGTCTTTCATTTGAACAACGATATGTTGAATGTCAGAAGAGTTTGCTTTTGAACCAAGCGTGTTGATTTCACGTCCAATTTCTTGAGAAATAAAGCTCAACTTTCTTCCTTTCAATGTTTTCTCACCTTGTAGTTCTTCTATAAAATATTTGCAGTGCTGAGCTAGTCGAACCTTTTCTTCCGTTACATCTATTTTCTCAAGGTAATACAAAATCTCTTGTTCAAACCGGTTGGCGTCAATGTTGTCTTTACCAACATATTCTTCCATGTGTTTGTTTATTTTCTTTTTCAATCGATCGACTCGAGCAGATTCAAAAGGAGTTATTTGGTCTAGTAAGGTTGTTATCGTATTGATTCGGTTAGTACAATCAATTTCCATTGCATTACCTTCTGTTTTTCGAAAACCATTGAAAGCTTCAAGCGCTTCACTAATGGTTGCGTTCAGCACATTCCATTCTTCCTCATCTAGCTCATTATCAGCAGCAGCCACTACATTTGGCATGCGTAAGATCGCTTGCATTATACCTTCATCCTTCATCCCAATATCATTAGAGAGGCTACTTAGTTCGTCATGGTATTTTTTAAACAATGACTTATTGAGTGCAAATTCAGCTTCCCCTGAAGGAGATTTAACATCAACGCTGACGTCAATTTTTCCTCGCTGAGTACTATCTGTAACCATTCTGCGCATAATAGGTTCCTTTTCTCGATAGTTTTGAGGTATTTTGAAGCGAAGGTCGGTGAACTTACTATTCAAAGATCGAACTTCAACCGTAATGGTTTTTTCCTTAAAGGATTTTACGGCTCGTCCGTATCCTGTCATTGATAATAGCATAGATTGTATTAACTAAAAAGATGATTTGTTATCGAAATGCACAAAGATAACTATTGCTGCTTTAAAACAAAGGCGAAATATTAATGTATGAAGGCCTTTTATGTCAGTTGATTTTCTTTTTAAAAAGATTATGAATTCACAAGGAGTCTGAAAATAATATATTGTTTATGTGTGGTTTAGTTTCAGAAAATGAGAGAAAACAAGTTATTAGGGGAACATAATCCCGTAAAACTAGTTATAACTAGCGAAAGAACACATGAAAAATATCTATCAGATATAACAAATTGAACCTAAAAGGAAAAAAATCTTTAAATTTGTAGTCTTTTAATTTTCAATTGATGAATAAAATTCCGAAATTTGCCTCTCTTTTAAAGACTCTACCTTATTTCATAACTAATTATAAACCAATCAAAAGCAATGAGGAAAGCTGATTTAGTTACAGCCATCTCGGAGAAGACGGGTGTCCCAAAAGTAGACGTTTTAGTTGCTTTAGAAACCTTCTTCAAAGAGGTCAAAAGTTCACTGGCTGCCGGTGAGAATGTTTACGTTAGAGGATTCGGAAGTTTCGTGATAAAAAAGCGAGCTAAGAAAATTGGCCGCCACATAAAGAGAAATATTGCCATCGAAATACCTGAGCACTATATTCCTTCATTCAAACCAGCAAAGATTTTTGTTGAGCAAGTGAAGCAAAATGTACATGGTATGCCTAACGAAGAGAAAGTTGACTTTTAGTAAGTAATTCTTTACATGTCTAAACTTCAACTTATAATCGTATCCCTAGCAGTATTGCTCTTAGGTGTACTTTATTTCGGTTTTGATTTCAAAACAGATAAACAAACCGAAGTTGAACAATCAACGGCGAAGACCATTGAAAGTACAGGGATTCAGACCTTGCTTAAAGAAGCAAAGTCCTCTTTAACACCAGAACAAATCATTAACACACAGGCTCTCGAGCAAGCAGTTAATGATAATTCAGCTGACCAAGCTGCAAAAATCGAAAGTTTAAAGCAGCTGTCAGGTTCTTGGTTCGATTACAAACATCCGGCAATTGCCGGCCACTATGCAGAAGAAATTGCCGAATTACTCGGTGACGAATCTTCATGGTCTATCGCTGGTACTACTTATGCTCTGGGCATAAAGCAGTCAAGCGAAGAGAAAATAAAATCCTATTGTATGGGAAGAGCAGTTAAGGCTTTTGAAAATGCCATTTCTCTCAACCCTTCCAATATAGATCACCAACTTAACTTAGCTATTTGCTATACAGATATCCCTCCTCAGGACAATCCGATGAAGGGAATTTTGATGTTAGTAGATTTAAGTAAGAAACATCCCAATAACGTTGGGGTTTTGACCAACTTGGGCCGATTAGGTATACAAACAGGTCAATTTGAAAAAGCCATTGGGCGATTGGAAAAAGCGTATGCTCTAGAAGCAAATAATCCTCAAATCGTCTGCTTATTGGCTGACGCCTACAAAGGCGCAGGAAAAAATGAAGAAGCGGCTACATTTACTACTAAGTGTAAGTCGTTTGCAAATAATTGATAGAGTTGGTTCACTCGTTTACCAAAAATTTTGGTACTCAAAATGATTCAACTAGTAAGAAACTAAATTTATATAATTTAAAAGATTTTTATTATGCCGTGTGGAAAAAAGCGTAAACGCCATAAGATTGCTACTCATAAGCGCAAGAAAAGACTTCGTAAGAACAGACACAAGAAGAAAAATAGATAAGTTTTACTTGTCTTATTCAAAATAGTTTGTTTGCGTGAGGAGAAGCGTGCTCGAGATGTAGCTAGCAAAACACACCTTACTGAATTAGCATATAAAACTTGAAATGAAATCATTGTTCAAGTCTTATATGCTTTTCTTATTGGAAGCAGTTCAAAGATATTTTTGTTTTTGAACTGCTTCCCAGTAATGTTCCGCTATTATTTTTCTTCGTTTTACAACGAATGTTAAATCTACTCTTACCTTTTGTAATGTATAGAATTAGCCCGTATTAGGCTAAATTTAAACTGCTCTCCCTTTGTTTCTTTTAATAGAAATAATCGATTAGAAAAGGCTGGAAAGAAAAATAATCAGGTAGTTTGTACCCGACTTAGTAACATTACTTTGTCTGTACAAATGTATTTTGCAAACATCAATTCCCGTTACCTAACTCCTTGTCTAAGGGACAATCCCTTAATTCTGCATCACTTCTTTAATCCGCAGAGATCATAATGAGTAAAATAGCTGAAGGTACAAATAGATCTGATTCTAATCCTGTAAAGAAAATTACAGTAGAAAAAGAATTGATCATCAACTCCACTCCTACGGAAGTTGAAATTGCCATGTTGGAAAATGGCAACCTCGTAGAGCTGCACTATCAAAAGACGAATACTAAGTTTACCGTCGGCGATATCTTTCTAGGAAGCATCCGCAAAATCATGCCGGGGCTAAATGCCGCTTTCGTAGATATCGGACACAAAAAAGATGCATTTCTACACTACACCGACTTGGGCCCAAAACTAAGATCCCTTGTTAAATATTCCAACGATGCCATTGGTGGTCACATGACTTCCTCTAGTCTTGATCGTTTCAAGATGCAACCTGAAATCATTAAGACAGGTAAGATGGCGCAGGTGTTAAATAAAAAAGAAAAATTATTGGTTCAAATCTTAAAAGAACCTATCTCAACTAAAGGTCCTCGCCTTAGCTGTGAAATCACCATTCCAGGAAGATATATCGTACTAACACCATTCACGGATATCGTTGCGGTATCTAAGAAAATTGCAAACCCAGAAGAACGCAAACGTTTGAAGGTGTTAGTAGAAAGTATCCGACCGAAAAATTTTGGTCTGATTGTTCGAACTGCCGCAGAAGGAAAACGTGTAGCTGACTTACATGAAGAACTAGTGGTCATGATGGAAAAATGGGATGGTATTTATAAACAACTCCACAATGCACAACCTCCAAAAAAGTTGTTAAGTGAGTTGGATAAAGCCACCTCAATTCTACGTGATGTACTCAATGATTCATTCAATAGAATTGTAGTCAACGATCAAGGTTTTTACGATAACGTAAAAGCTTACATGACATCAATCGCTCCTGAACAAGCAAAAATTGTAAAGTTGCATCGTTCCACTAAGCCTGTCTTTGATGCTTATGGTGTTACTCGCCAGATTAAATCTTCTTTCGGGAAAACAGCAACCATGGCAAGCGGTGCTTACCTAGTTATTGAATCTACTGAAGCAATGCACGTTGTGGATGTAAACAGTGGGCATAAAGTAACGACAGGAGAGCAAGCAGAGGCAGTACTAAACGTAAATATCGAATCAGCTCATGAAATTGCACGTCAAATGAGATTAAGAGATATCGGTGGAATTATTATCATCGATTTCATTGATATGCGTGTAGCTGAACATAAGAAAATATTACTGAAGGTGATGCGTGATGCCATGCGTCGTGATCGTGCGCAGCATACAATATTGCCATTGAGTAAGTTTGGCCTAATGCAAATTACTCGTCAACGTGTACGCCCAGAAGTGAAAATAAACACAGAGGAGGTTTGTCCTTCTTGTAACGGAAATGGGAAAATAAATCCATCTATTTTATTAACGGATAACATCGACCGCGATCTAGAGTTTATTTTACAATCACGACCTAACTCAAAACTAAAAGTAAAAGTACATCCTTACATTCATGCGTTTTTAACTAAGGGATTCCCTAACAGGCAAATGAAGTGGTACATGAAATTCTTTAAATGGATTACTATTGAACCAGATGGTAATTACCCCGTAACGCAATACACCTTCTACGATAAGAACGATGATGAAATTCGATTGAACTAAAGAGTTTTAGAATCGAAATTAGAATTAGAATTAGAATGGCCATCTACCGCGAACTTCACGTTAGATGGCCATTCTAATTCATTCCAAATTCAATTCCTACTCCTCTTCTTGTTCCAAAACATATTTCGCCGCAGCGTCTAATTCTTCATAAAACGCTTCTCCAAATTTTCGAATAATCGCAGGTTTTACAAAACGATAAATTGGAAGTTGTTCTTTCTTTCCTAAATCACAAGCCGCCGAACAAATATCCCAGCGATCATAATTCAGCGCTATAAAATCGACTCGTTCATCTTCAGCCACACGAATAGGGTAGAGATGACATGAAATAGGTTTGAGAAAATCAGTAGCCCCAGCTTTGTGGGCCTGTTCAATGCCACATTGGGCTATTCCCAATTCATTATAAGTCATGTATGCACAGGCTTTGTTGTTAATTAGAGTCGTTCCAAATTCTTCTGCCTCTTTGAAAAATACATATTTGCCTTGAGCTTCAATAGCAGACCGTCCTTCTTCGGTTAGAAAACCTTTGATGGAATCATAGATGTTGTCCAAGGTTTCCATTTCCTCTTTTTCAAGAGGAGCACCAGAATCACCTTCCCAACAGCAGGCTCCTTTGCAAGCATTGAGATTACAAAGAAACTGCTCCTTGATAACATCGTCACTAACTAATATATCTTGAATTATAATCATGAATTATAGGGGTGTTCTGTCGCTGTTTTTGCGTTTTCAAAATTGAAATCTAGTCAAAGGCCCTCAAATTACCTAAAAATTGTATTTTAGCATCCGATTCAGTGTAATAAACACTATTAAACATCAGTTTAAAATTAAATTAATCAGAAATGAAAAAATTCCTTACAGCTATATTTACCTTACTTTTTGTATTCAACCTTTCAGCTCAAAGCTTAAATAGGGTAACTGCTGATAATCCAGTTGTTCAAAAGTTTACACAAAAATATAACCTGACTGATCTCCAAGTTGAGAAAATGATTGAAATTCAAGAGAGACGTTTGAAAAATCTTGCAGAAATCGAAACGCTTAGAGATTCAGATGCAAAAACGTATCACCAAAAGAGAAGTGCCATCAACAAAGGTTCTCAAACTTCAGTTAGCTTAATGCTGTCACCTGAACAAATCGTAATTTTCGACCAAGTTCGTTTGGAACTGCGTAAGCAAAAGGCTAAAAAAACTGTTGAATTGAAAGAATCAGGCCTTTCTTACGAAGAAATTCAAATCGCATTGATTGACTTGGAAAATGAAATGTACTAACTAGAAAAGGTAGTCGCTACTTGCAATTATCCATAGATGTGCTCCTAAAGCATTAAAAAATAGGCTCCGAAATAATTCGAAGCCTATTTTTTAATGCCATTGTACCTAACGGAGTTTTAATCAACTTCAATAAAAGATGTCCTGTTCTAGTCATAAACGAGTGACCTTTGAAACATAAATGCATCTCAATGGTTAGTAATGTTAGCATTATTAGCTTACTTTCTGTAAAAGAACGCTTTGGCGTATATTATTTTAGGATAAAGTCTAATGTTAGACCTCGAAAATTTTGTATTTTACAGCCTTAAAATTAATTCAACAGGACGAACGAAGTAGTTCGATGCCTGTATTTTAAAACAATAAAATATCAGTCAGTCAATGGACCCATTGAAGAAAAAGTTTGCCGAAAAATCAAGCGCACTTAAAACTAGAATCAAAGCCTTATTAAAAGAAAAGGGTAACACCAAAGTCGATGAGGTAAAATTATCTCAAGTTTTTGGAGGAATGAGAGGAGTGAAAAGTATGGTATGGGAAACCTCACAACTTGATGCGAATGATGGTATCCGTTTTAGAGGTTACTCGATTCCTGAGTTAAGAGATTTACTTCCAAAGACAGCAGACGGGAAAGAACCTCTTCCTGAAGGTTTGTTTTGGTTAATGCTTGTAGGAGAAATTCCTACAGACGATGAAGTGAAATGGTTGACGGATCAATGGATTAATAGAAGTAACGTTCCTGAGCATACATTTAAGCTACTGGACTCTTTTCCTTCTGATGCTCATCCGATGACACAGTTCAGTGCAGCCATTATTTCTATGCAAACTGAAAGTTGCTTTGCACGTCGTTACTCAGAAGGTATCAACAAAAATGAATATTGGGATGCAACCTATGAAGATGCAATGAACTTAATTGCTCGGTTGCCACGGATAGCAGCATATATTTACCGTCGTACTTATCACGGAGGTAAGCATATTGCTCCAGATATTTCTCTTGACTGGGGAGGAAACTTCGCGCATATGTTGGGAATAGAAGGTGATGATTTTAAGAGCTTTATGCGGTTGTATTTAACGATTCATGCGGATCATGAAGGTGGAAACGCTTCTGCACACGCAACACACCTTGTTGGTTCAACTTTGAGTGATGCCTACTTCTCCTTCGCAGGAGGTATGAATGCATTAGCAGGACCATTACACGGTTTAGCAAATCAAGAAGTGATCAAATGGATATTCAAAATGTTGGATACTCTTGGAACACGCCGCCCGTCTAAACAACAAATCATTGACTATGTAAACAGTACCTTGGCTGCAGGTCAAATTATTCCAGGGTATGGACACGCTGTATTGCGTCAACCAGATCCACGGTTTACAGAACAAAAGCGTTTCGCGAAAGAGAATATCACTGACTCAGATGTAGTTAACGTAGTTTGGCAATGTTTTGAAGTTATCCCTCCAATTCTACAAGGATTGGGTAAGGTTAAAAATCCATGGCCAAACGTTGATGCACACTCAGGTGCTATCTTGGTAAACTATGGTATGTCTGAATACAGTTTCTATACCGTACTCTTCGGCGTGTCACGTGCACTTGGAGTATTATCTGCTCTGTGTTGGTCAAGAGCAATGGGATTCCCATTAGAGCGTCCAAAGTCAGTGACAACTGATTGGATCGTTGACTACATGGAAAAGCAAGCGAAAGAAATGACTGCATAGAATTGGAAGAAGGAGGTGAGAAGTTTTCAAGAGACGCTAAACGTTGTCTATTAAAAACTTCTCTCTTCTATCCTCTGACTAGCTTTAATAATATTTTTCACCTTTCACTTGGTGAGAACGGATTAAAAAAACTATTTTTGAGCATGCCCGGAAAGTTCCGGGCATTTTCTTTTAAACTATGGGCTCTGACTGTATTATACCTTTAGTTAGAGGCTACTCAAAAAAAACAATAAAATGGAATTTCCATCAAAGCTGAAATACAGCAAAGAACACGAATGGGTAAGAGTTGAAGATGGCGATGTTGCTTACGTAGGTATTACCGAATTTGCACAAGGAGAGCTAGGAGAGTTGGTATATGTTGAAGTAGAAACAGTAGGAGAAGAGGTCGCAAAAGACGAGGTGTTCGGTACGGTCGAAGCAGTAAAGACAACATCTGATTTATTTATGCCTGTAGGCGGTAAAATTCTTGAGTTTAATCCTGCACTAGATGAAAATGAAGGAGATAATCCTACATTAGCTAATTCAGATCCATATGGAGAAGGTTGGATTGTGAAAATCGAAATGACTGACGCATCTCAGTTGGATGACTTAATGGATGCTGAGTCTTATAAAGACTTGGTTAGCTAGACCAATTAAAAAAGAAAAGTAAATTTTTTTCAAAGCCACACACCAAAATAAAATTGACTGGCATCTTATAGTCAGATCCTTTAGTGGTAGAGCTGTTTTAGAACAGTCAAAAATTGATCAATTTGAAAGGTTTTATTCCAGCAATATGCTGCGCAATCGTTATTCTGATCTTATCCTCTAAAGCTGGGATTAATCTACCAGAAAGCTGGCTTGATTTAATCGCTATGGATAAATTAGGACATGCAGTCGTTTATGGAGCTTTAACCTTTTTATTACTCCGAGGATTTAAGAAAGAAGAAATGATCGGTTTTGCCGGAAATTCACATCTTTCTGCCCTTATTATTAGCATTGTGTATGGTATTGCAATGGAATTGATGCAATATCTCTTTTTCCCGGGAAGATTTTTTGAAGTATACGATATTATTGCTAATATTATCGGTTCATTACTAGGACTATACATTTTTAAATATTTTAATAACTAAAAAACTTTTTGTTATGGGTGATATATCAATGGCAGGAGGACCTTTAGGGATAGCAATTCTTGCAATCATAGCCATACTTTTCGGCTTTGTATTTGTCATGAGAAATCGCTATAACAGCCAAGATCCTGACTCCCTCAAACAAGCTTTTTCCAACAGAGACAGAAAGTCGCCAATGGATGGTCGATCTAAGTATCCTGAAGTGGATGCATTTGGGCTTAGTGGCACTTTTTTCAACATTGGTTTGCTTGTAGCATTAGGTATTACTATTCTAGCGTTCTCTTGGACGCAATATGAAAAAGTAATCGATGTAACAGACTTTCTAGAGGATCTCGAAGAAGAAATTGAAGTAGAACCACCGCGTACTGCTGAACCACCACCGCCACCTCCTCCTCCGCCACCTCCGGTAATTGAAGAAGTACCAGAAGAGGAAATCGAAGAGGAAGAAGAAGTGGAATTTGTCGATAACTCTTTGGAAGAAGAAGAAGAAGTTGTTGCACCACCAGAGCCTGAGCCAGTTGAAGAGAAGGCTCCACCACCACCGCCTCCGCCACCTCCGGAGCCAGAAGTGGAAGAGATTTTTACAGTAGTGGAAGAAATGCCTCGTTTTCCTGGTTGTGAAGATGAGACAGACAAAGCAGCTCGTAAAAATTGTTCTGATAAAAAACTATTGCAATTTGTACAAGGTAACATCAAATATCCACCTATTGCTCGTGAAAACGGCGTAGAAGGAGTTACCGTAATCAAATTCTATGTAGATAAAGATGGAACTGTTAAAGCTCCTGAATTGCTCAAAGATATTGGAGCAGGTTGTGGTAAAGAAGCCATGCGTGTTGTAAATATGATGAACAAGGAAGGTGTGAAGTGGGTTCCTGGAAAACAAAGAGGTAAGCCAGTGAAAGTATATTTCAACTTACCTGTGCGTTTCAAACTCCAGTAATTGACACAGTTTCTTACAAAAGCGGCTATTCTGATATATTCAGGGTAGCCGCTTTTTTATTGAAGTTTACTAAGCAACTTCATTTTTTTATTCTTCCAAATAATGCAGGTCTACAAAAGTGAGCAACTTTTAGGCGCTCCCTGCGTTTTATTTTAGGTGATTCTCTAGGTAATTCTAGGTATGTATTCGTTTTAATTCATATTTACCACAAAATGGCTATTCTTTTGCCTTTCAATAAGGAGATCATCTTTACAAAAGTTGTTTATTTTAGCTGTAGTTAAACAGCTTAATTGCTTGAAAATCAATAAGTATGCGTTTTATTAAAATTATACTCCCTTTACTTTTTCTTACGCTGTGTATGTCCTCAGGTCTCTTTGCTCAAGATGCTAAGTTGGCCCAACAATACTATCAAGATGGGGAATATGAAAAGGCAGCGGTTTTATTCGAAAAACTATATCGGGCAAACGAAAGCAATAGTTACTATTTCAACAAACAGGTTGATTGTTTGATCTCTTTAGAAGAATATGATGCTTGTGAAAAAGCTATTAAAAAAGAAATAAAGAAGAAACCAAAGGACGTAGAACTTTTGGTTACTTACGGTAATTTGTTTGAACGACAATATCAAGAAGAGGAAGCAAAAGGTCAGTATGAAAAAGCGATTAAAAAACTTTCGGCAGATCGATTTATGATTACCAAATTAGCCAATGCTTTTATTGGATTAACCAAATACGATTTGGCTATTCAAACATATGAAAAGGGAGCAAAGCTTTTGAAAAACAAAAACATCTTTGCTTATAATTTAGGTGATTTGTATCGACGAAAAGGAGATACACCAAAAATGATTGATGGCTACCTGAATAGTCTTGCCGAAAACCCTAGTCGACTCAATTCATTAAAGACAACTTTCCAACGCTATCTAATCGAAGAAGATTTTGATGAATTGCAAACGCAATTATATGACCGTATACAGGAGAATGAGGATGCTACTTACTTTCCAGAATTACTCTCATGGGTTTTTATACAAAGGAAAGATTACAAAAATGCTTTACGACAAGTAAAAGCACTTGATAATAAATTGGCTGAAAACGGGGGACGTGTATTCCGACTAGCAGAGATTGCAGCAAATGATAAAGACTATGATACGGCAATAGCAGCTTATGATTACATTATTGAAAGTAAAGGAAAAACATCAACTTACTACATTGAAGCAAAACGTGAATCATTGACATGTAAGCGAAATCGATTGGTAGAAGGTTATGAATACACAGAGATAGACTTGAAAGATATTGAAGCGCAATATGAAACTTTTCTAAACGAATTTGGAAGAAACAAAACAACGGCTTCAATCATTGCAGAATTAGCAAATCTCGAAGCGTTCTATCTGAATAATCTACCAAAAGCAATTAATTTGTTGGATGAGATGATTCAGTTTCCACATTTGAACCCAAATGTGCAAGCACGTGGAAAAATTAGTCTAGCCGACTTTTACCTTATGCAAGGCGAACAATGGGAAGCAACATTACTTTATTCTCAAGTAGATAAAAAATTCAAAGATGATATACTAGGACATGAAGCTCGTTTCCGAAACGCGAAATTATCTTATTACGCAGGTGACTTTCAATGGGCTCAAACACAGTTCGATGTTCTTAAAGCATCTACCTCTAAATTGATTGCAAATGATGCACTTGATCTGTCAATTTTTATCATGGACAATCTAGGACTTGACTCTATAGCAAGACCAATGGAGTTGTATGCAGAATCAGATTTGCTGGTTTTTCAAAATAGATTTGATGAAGCATTTTTAAAACTAGATACCATTCAAGGAAGTTTTCCTGAGCATTCGCTAGATGATGATATTTTTTATTTGAAATCAAAAATTTACATTAAGCAGAGAGATTATACGATGGCTGTAAATATGTTAGACGCCATCATGGCAGATCATGCAGATGGAATTAGAGCAGATAATGCACTTTATCAATTAGCTGAAATTTATGAAAAACACTTAGTTGATTTAGAAAAAGCAAAAACGCTTTACGAAAAAATATTTATTGACTATTCAGGTAGTACCTTTGCAGTAGAAGCTAGAAAACGTTTCAGAAAACTCAGAGGAGATAATTTATAAGTATGAAGAGGAAAGTTGAAGTTTTTCTTCTAAGGCGGTTGCTCCGCGATTAAGTGAATTTCGTACTTACCACTTCCAACCTTTAACTATGATACTTTACAATGTAACCGTAAAAATTAATGCAACGCTAGAAGAGGAATGGCTCAAATGGATGAAGGAGGTGCATATTCCTGATGTAATGAATACAGGACTTTTTAGTAGCCATAAGATCTGTAAAATTTTATTTGAAGAAGAAGATGGAGGTGTGACTTATGCTTTCCAGTATTTTTGTGAGAATATGGAGGCCTTTGAAAAATATCAAGCAGAACATGCTGCTGCGCTCCAAAAGGAACATACCGAAAGATACAAAGATCAATACGTTGCTTTTCGAACCCTAATGGAAGTCATCGAATAGGTTTCCATCTCAGTTATATCTTAGATGCGAACATTGTTCGAAATCTCCTAAATAACAATAAGAAGGACATTTCCTCATGGATTATTCCAAATCGAGAATAAATTAGCGTATTTTCGCTAAAGTCAGGAAGGTATTGTAAACCCACCGTATCTTTGCGAAACAAGCGTGAGTGCTTGGACAAAATTGAAAAGAACATTTATCTAAAGAATAAATTTAACCTATACACGATGATATTTGAATTAAATGAAGAGCAACTAGCTGTAAAAGAAGCAGCAAGAGAATTTGCACAAAAAGACCTCAAACCCGGTGTAATTGACCGAGATCGAGAAATGAAATACCCTACCGAGCAAGTAAAGGCTATGGGAGAATTGGGATTTATGGGAATGATGGTATCACCTGAATATGGTGGAGGTGGAATGGACTCTATTTCCTACGCTTTGGCAATTGAAGAGATTTCAAAGGTAGATAGTTCCTGTTCTGTTATCATGTCTGTCAACAATTCATTGGTTTGTTGGGGATTGGAAACGTTTGGAACAGAAGAACAAAAACAAAAGTATTTGACAAAAGTCGCTACAGGCGAATGGATTGGTGCTTTTTGTTTATCAGAACCTGAAGCAGGAAGTGATGCAACGTCTCAACGTACCACTGCGATTGACATGGGAGATCATTACATTTTGAATGGGACAAAAAACTGGATTACCAATGGTGGTACTTCCAAAATGCACCTAGTTATTGCTCAAAGTGATATAGATAAAGGACACAAAGGAATCAACGCATTTATCGTTGAAGCAGATTGGGAAGGGGTCTCTATAGGAGCAAAGGAAGATAAATTAGGAATTAGAGCATCTGATACACATACGATTATGTACACCGATGTAAAAGTACCTAAGGAAAATAGAATTGGTGAAGATGGTTTCGGATTTAAATTCGCCATGAAGGTATTGACAGGAGGACGAATCGGTATTGCTGCCCAAGCGCTTGGAATTGCAGCTGGAGCATATGAACTGTCTGTTGCCTATGCACAAGAAAGAGAGGCATTCGGCAAACCAATTAGTAAACATCAAGCAATCGCTTTTAAGTTGGCTGATATGGCAACAGAAATCGAAGCTGCCCGTTTACTCGTATATCGGTCAGCCTGGTTAAAGGATCAGCACATGGACTATAACGCCGCGAGCTCAATGGCTAAGGTATTTGCTTCGGAAGTAGCAATGAAGCATACCGTAGAGGCAGTACAAATACATGGTGGATACGGTTTCGTAAAAGAATACCACGTAGAAAGATTGATGCGTGATGCCAAGATTACTCAAATTTATGAAGGTACTTCAGAAATTCAGCGCATTGTCATTTCAAGAGAGATTTTGAAAAACAACAAGCTTTACATTCCTATTCCAATCAACTCAGTGGTAGGATAGACTAGATTTCAAGCATGGAAGATGAAGAATAACCCACTTTTTTCATCTTTCATGCCTATCAATAAGCCAATTGAAAGCCTTACCTCATACGTCCAACCGTAGAATTATTGAGAAAACTCTCTGATAAAGAAGGGTTTAAACCAAAAAAATATAAGGGATACTTCTCTTAATATTTTTGATTTTGTACACTAAAGGGGTTACCTTTGCTGGGATTTTTTAGAAAGAGCAAAATTTACCTACTACAAACCAAGTGTACATTAGCTTAATAAACAGAAAATCAAAAGTTTACATAAAAAGAAAAGGACTAATTTTTTTCCGGTAATTTTAACTGGGAAAATCTTTGTTTGAACTTTATTCATAATTAAAATTAATTGAGATAGAATGGCTCTTATTACTACAATTAGAAACAATAGCTGGATACTCGTCGTTGTGATTGGTTTTGCATTGGCAGCATTTATATTGATGGACTTCTCCGGACAAGGAGTAGGTGGCGGCGGTGGACCAACCGCAATGGGAACCGTTGCTGGCAAAAAGCTAGACATCAACGAATTCAATAGAGCTGAAGCTGCTCTTTATCCTAATGCAGCAGGTGATGTATACGGTCGAAGAAGCGTTCTTTGGGATTACTTTGTAGAAGAAGCTATCGTTGAGAAAGAAGCAGAAGAATTAGGACTTAGCGTAAGCGCTGAGGAAATGATGGAACTTCAGTTTGGTAACAACCTAAGTCCTATTATGACACAACGTTTCAGAGATCCTAATACTGGACAGGTCAATCGAGAACAACTCAACCAAATCCGAGGTATGATTGAAGGAGGTACCGTAAGTTCTGCAATTGAGTCAGGACAACTCCAACGTTCGTTCCCAGCTTACTGGAGTCACCAGATGAAAGAAATAAAGAAGGATCGTCTACAAACGAAACTAAACACTTTGGTTCAAAAGTCAATCTACACACCATCATGGATGGCTGAGATGATGCATAATGACGGTAATCAAAGAATGAACTTCAACTATGTAAAGATTCCTTTTGATGACGTAGATGCAAGTGGAATTTCTGTAGCTGACGCTGATCTTCAGTCTTACCTTAATGAGAATAAAGCAAAGTTCGTTAGCGACGAAGAAACAAGACGTGTTTCATACGTGACGTTTAATATCGTTCCTACTAAAAAAGATTCAAGTGATCTGTACGAAACGGTAGCGAAGTTACTTCCTGGGTTTAATACTACAGATAATGATTCACTTTTTGTTGATTCCAACTACGGAACTATTAGTAACGTATACTTCAATAAGTCGCAGGTTAGCCCAGCTTATGCAGATGAGTTATTTACAATGAATCCTGGTACAGCAGCTGGTCCTTTCATCGACGGGAGAAAATATACCATCGTAAAATTATTGGACAGAAAGATCATGCCTGATTCTGTTGATTCAAGACACATCTTAATCAACGCAAAAACAGATGTTGAATATCGTGCTGCTTTTGCAAAAATCGATAGTTTGAAAAACTTAATCGAAGCAGGTACAAATACATTTGAAGAATTGGCAAGAGCGCACAGTCAAGGACCAAGTGGACCAAATGGTGGAAATCTTGGTTATTCTCAACCTAATAAAATGGTAAAGCCATTCAACGATCTGATCTTCTACGAAGCAGAAAAAGGTAAGGTGTACCCAGTTGTTACTAATTTTGGAGTTCACCTAGTTGAAGTTCTAGGTTACAAATTTATTAAGAACGAAGAAGCAGTTAAAATTGCAACGATTTCTGAATCAATTGTACCAAGTGACTTTACTCAAAAGCAAGTATATAACAAGGCGTTAGAATTTGCTGCAAAACACAGAACATTAGAAGAAATGGCTGCAGCTGCTGAAGGTAATCCTGACCTTAGCGTAGAAACTTCTGCAGGACTTAAGAAGAACGATTTCTTTGTAGGTACTCTTGGAGCAGGAGAAGGAAGTCGTAGTATGGTAAAATGGGCTTTCAGTGGAAACGCAAGTAAAAACCTAGTATCTTCTGAAGTATATGAATATCAAGATCCAGCTGAATTCTTTGATAACAAATATGTTATCGCTGGTCTTAAGTCAATTCAAAAAGCAGGTAATGTAAGCATCGCAGATGTAAGAGATGAAATAGAGCCAATCGTTTTGAACCAAAAAAGAGGAGAAGCGATTAAGGGCAAAATTTCAGGTCAAAGCCTTGGAGCAATTGCTTCTTCTTACAACTCAGAAGTAGATACGATTACAGGAGCTACATTTAATTCTTCTTATTTACCAGAATTAGGTTCAGAGCCAAACGTATTAGCTGCAGCTTACAACATGGAAGCAAATACAACCTCTCAACCGATCGTAGGTAACAATGGTATCTATGTTATTCAACTAGTTAACAAGACACTACCGACGGCAGTTACTAATTTGCCTCAGGTTAGAAAACAAGCTTCTTCAACTTACCAAACTCAAGTAGGTCGTCAGTTGATACAGGCAATGAAGAAAACTGTAAAAATTGAAGATAGCAGATCAACTTTTTATTAGTAGAGTAGGTGAAGTAAATGCCCTAAACTTCTAAGTTATTTAAGAAAAAAAATATTTTTTTTCTGCTAAATATCCTTATCTCCTATTTTCGGTCGAATTATTGCTAAGAAACATATAAAGTCAGGCAGATTTAACACAATCTGCCTGACTTTAAAGATGACTTTTTTATTTAAAGCCGTCTAAAAGTTAAATCTCTAAGAAGGGAGATAACAAGTTTTTTTCAAGTAATTTTGTAGATCCCTCCTTAGTGTTACTAGATACTTGTCTCAAAACTGCATTACCGTTTAAATACAACCAACAGAGTTTATGGCTAAAGACTTTGCTTCTTATGCAAAATCTCTATGCTTAAGTTCCAATAACAGAAATTAATTTAATCACTTAAAATTTACGATCATGAACATTGCAGTAGTCGGTACAGGTTATGTAGGCTTGGTAACCGGAACATGTTTTGCAGAAACTGGTAATAAGGTAATTTGCGTTGATATTGATGAAAAAAAGGTTGAACGAATGCGTAATGGTGAAGTACCTATCTTCGAACCAGGTCTCGAATTGTTGTTTGAAAGAAACACAAAGCAAGGGCGTCTTACATTTACAACTAACTTAGCAGAGGCAATTGAAGATGCTCAAATCATCTTCCTAGCACTTCCTACACCTCCAGGTGAAGATGGTTCTGCAGATTTGTCTTACATCCTAGGTGTAGCAGATCAATTATCTTTTCTGATAAAAGATTATAAAGTAATTATTGATAAAAGTACTGTACCTGTAGGTACCTCTGAGAAAGTACACGAAAAACTTGCTGCACATGTTAGTACAGACTTGTTTGATGTAGTTTCAAACCCAGAGTTCCTTAGAGAAGGTGTTGCCGTTGATGATTTCATGAAGCCTGACCGTGTAGTAATTGGTACTAGCTCAGACAAAGCTCGTGAAACCATGAAGCAATTATATGAACCGTTTGTACGTCAAGGTAATCCTATTATCTTCATGGACGAGCGTTCAGCAGAAATGACAAAATATGCAGCAAACTCTTACCTCGCTGCACGTATCTCATTCATGAATGAGATTGCAAACCTTTGTGAAAACGTAGGTGCAAACGTAGACATGGTAAGAAAAGGTATGGGAAGTGATTCTCGTATTGGTAAGCGTTTCCTTTTCCCAGGTGTGGGATATGGAGGTAGCTGTTTCCCTAAAGATGTACAGGCACTACACCGTACTGCCAAAGCAAATGATTATGACTTTAAAATCTTGTCATCTGTAATGGAAGTTAACACGATCCAAAAGACAGTTTTGTCTAAGAAGATTATTAAGTACTTCGGTGGTGACCTTACTGGTAAAACGATTGGAATGTGGGGCTTGGCTTTTAAGCCAAATACAGATGACATTCGTGAAGCACCAGCTTTGTACATCATTGATGAACTATTGGAAGCAGGCGCTAAGATCAAAGCTTTTGATCCAGAAGGAATGGACAACGTTAAAAAGCTTTACGGTGATAAAATCGAATTAGTTGAAAACCAATATGACGCAATAGATGGTGCTGACGCATTAGCTATCGTTACAGAATGGAGTGTATTCCGTACACCTAATTTTGAAAAGGTTTCTAGCTTGCTTAATGATAATGTAGTTTTTGATGGTCGTAACTTATATGAATTGTCAAAAATGGAAGCGATGGATATTTACTACTCTAGTATCGGTCGTGAGACTGTAGGAGTAAAAGCTAAGGAGAAAGTATAAGTACTTCCTTTAGTTATTCATCAGAGGCTTACTTTTGTAGCCTTCAATAATGCCATAAGTCGGAAACGACTTGTGGCATTGTTATTTTTTGTACATTTCTCGTTATAAGATTGACAAACTGTACATGACGATAAAATGCTAGCAATCGATCGTTTTAGAGCATGTTTAAATTTCCATTTAATTTCAAATCAATGTTTTATGAACCTCGCGTCCAATTTTAGAATTCAGTTAGCTCGCTAAACTCATTAAAAAATTATTAGCGAGAACCATAAACTCTTGATTTTCATAGGAAACTAAATTTAAACATGCTCTTAAATTCGACGGTATTCTGCTTTTTTTATTCCTAATTTAAAGTCGGACTAAGCTTTATTACTTCGTTTTCTACTTTGGAATGTCCCTTTGCTTTTTTACATTCGTGGTGTACAAATTATTTCAGTTGGATCGTTATATCTTTATCATGAAAAATACCTACTTATATCTATTACTCATTTTCGTACTTTGTGCTTGTGGAAGAAATAACCTCGAACAAGTTGAACTCACAGAAGACGATGGCTCTAAGGTTACCTATACCCGTAACAAAGAAAACTTTGCAAAGGAGGGGACATTAGTTCGATTTGATGCAGACGGTGTTAAGCTTGAAAAAGCTGAATATAAGAACGATACCTTGCATGGCGTTCGCCACTTATATTATCCCAACGGTAATATACAAGTAAGCGAAAATTACATGAATGGTACCTTTGAGGGAGACTTTAAATCCTTTTATGAAAATGGAAAAGTACAACTAGAAGGTATCTATGTCAACAATGTAATGGATGGGACATGGAAAGGCTATTATGACAGCGGGGAGCTAAAAGAGGAAGTTTTATTCAAAAATAATAATGAAAACGGTCCGTTTGTAGAATATCATAAAAACGGCAAACTAAAAGCCAAAGGAACATATCTAGATGGCGATAATGAAGACGGTTTGCTAGAGCTTTATGATGAAGATGGTGAGCTGATAAAAAA
>CALGLS010000130.1 GCA_937959375.1 uncultured Saprospiraceae bacterium | reverse complement strand
GAATGACAATATTTTGTCTATCGACGGCTCTGATAAAACAATTTGGTTGGCCACATTAGGAGGCGTCTTTGAATTAGATATTAGCAAAACCTTTGATCCTGAAAAAGTGCAATTTAGAAATTATACCCATGACGATGGCTTGGGCACTGATTTTATTTATAAAACATTGGTAGATCGCGACAAACGAACCTGGTTTGCAACAGATGGAAAAGGAATAAGCGTTTTGGATCAGGGAAAGATTACTAATTATCCAAAAGCCAATGGAATCCCTTTGAAAGCCGTTTACAATATTACGGAAGATCAACAAGGGCTTATTTGGTTGAGTACTGCAGAAAATGGAATTTTTAGTTTTGATGGTACAAACTTTACGCAACTGAATGTTAAAGAACGTATTCGAGATCTGGAGATTACCAGTATGATAACCGATGATTTAGGTAACATTTTAATCGTTCATCCTTCAGGAATTGATATTTTAAATCCGCAAACTAAGCACCTAATTTATTATGATGAAGAGGTTGGTTTGGAGAATTTAGAAGCAGTGTTAAACGCAGTTGCCAAGGATGCGAACGGTAATGTTTGGATCGGAGCAAAGAATAAAATGATTCGTTATTCAGCTCTAAATGAGACCTTAGAAATACATCCTCGAACACAAATAGAACAAGTTAATATTGTTTTTGATCCTGTTGATTATCAGGAAATTAATTCGTTTGCTTACAAACAAAACGATTTGGTTTTTGACTATGTCGGCCTGTGGTATTCTAATCCTGAGAAGGTAGAATATCGCTATCAGTTAGAAGGTTATAATCCCGATTGGATTTACTCAAAAGATCAAAAAGCGCACTACTCAGATTTGCGACCAGGGAACTATACCTTTAAAGTAACCTCTACAGAGAATGGTGCTTTTGATGGCGAACCAATTGCCAGTTATACATTTAATATTGAAGCTCCTTTTTGGCAGCAAACCTGGTTTTTAATACTTGTTGGTTTATTGTTATTGGCACTTGTTTATGCTTGGACCAAATGGAAAAGTCAACGAATACAACAAGAGGCAGATTTGCAAAAAGAAAGAGTGGAAAGCCAGTTAGAAGTGTTGAAAAGTCAAATCAATCCACACTTTTTATTTAATAGTTTTAATACCTTGATTTCACTAATTGAAGATGAACCTGAACTGGCGACAGAATATGTTGAAAAACTATCTGACTTTTATCGTAGCCTCTTGCAGTATCGCGAAAAGGATTTAATTCCTTTGCAAGAAGAATTACAACTGCTTCGTAATTTTGATTTTTTATTGGAAAAAAGATTTGGTAAAAACCTACAACTTGAGATACCTGACATCAATGGTCGTGTGGCATTTGTACCACCGCTCACCTTGCAAATGTTAGTGGAAAACGCTGTAAAACATAATGTGATTTCGAAGAGCAAACCATTGAAAATTAAATTAGAAATCAAGGATGATAAATTATTTGTAACCAATAATTTGCAGAAAAAATTGACAAAAGAAAAGTCTACTCATTTTGGTTTGCAAAGCATACAATCTCGATATGATCTATTGGGAACAAAAGATTTTAGAATTGAAGAAACAGAAAAGGAATTTAAAGTAACGATACCAATAATTGGAGAGACTTAATCAAATGAAAATATGAAAGTATTAATTATTGAAGACGAACAACCAGCTGTTAATCGGCTAAAGAAATTAATCAAAGAGATGGATAGCTCTATTGAGGTGATAGGTAGCTTAGATAGTGTAGAGTCGGTTTTAGCCTGGGTGAAAAATCAAGAAATGCCAGACTTGATTTTTTTGGATATCCATTTAGCTGATGGCTCCGCATTTGAAATTTTTAGCCGTACCACAATTACTCAACCCATTATTTTTACTACGGCATACGATGAATATGCGATCCAAGCATTCAAAGTAAATGCCATCGATTATTTACTGAAACCCATCAAAAAAGACGAACTCAAATCTGCATTAGAAAAATATAAAACACTTCAATCGACTACTTCTTTTGACTATGCAAAACTTGCACAACAGCTACAAAAAGAAAAATCACAACGCTTGAAACGCTTCTTGATTCGTGTAGGGCAAAATTTAAAAACAGTTGAAATTCAAGATGTAGCTTATTTTTATACAGAAAATAAAATTACATTTCTGACCACTTCTGAAGGCAAGCGCTATTCCGTTGATTACTCATTGGATCGGTTAGAAGAGGATTTGGATAGAGAAATATTTTTCCGTGTCAACCGACAATTTATCGTTCGTGTCAGCTCTATCGTTAAAATGGTGACAGTGTCTAAGTCAAGAGTAAAAGTAGTGTTAGAACCCTGCTCAATTGATACGATCGTTAGCACAGAGCGCTCAGGGAAGTTTAAAAAATGGCTAAGAGGAGAGGGGGACTAAGTAAAAAAAAGTAATCGTGAGCACGATTGGTGCTCACGATACCTATTTCCAAGTTAACCTCCTGAAGTTGATTTAATTCAACTTCCTAATGAAAAACCTTGTCATGCTTTTCAATTGATGTGTAGTTTTACTTCTCAAGCTAATAATGTAAAATCCCTCAGGCAATCCTCCTACTCGGATTTGGTTGAAAGAGTGTTGGTCTTGGTCTAAGAAAATAGGTTGACCTGAAAGATCCCAAAGTTCTAATTCGTAATTTTCTGTATGAATATTTTTTGGCAATAGAATATGAAGAATGTCATCCGTTGGGTTCGGAAAAACGTCCAACTGAATATTTTCCTCGGTTGTTATTACAGGTACAGGAATTTCATCTACTAAGGTATTGATTGTCGTGTTTGTCACAATTGGAGGATTGGCATCGAAATAAATATGTGCAGTATTTTCAATTACGGTAAAGTTGTCTAAGTTTGCTTTCGGCATTATTCGATATTTTACAAACCCCTGACTCTCTACAAAGTTGCTGCTACTGTCAGGAAGAAAAATGTCTTTAAACAAAAAACTTATTGCACCATCTTCAGAAATAGAAGTTTGTAATTCGTGACTAGTAAACAAAACTTCAAACGTATTTAAGTTTAAGTTCTCGTCAAGTGTGTCCTTGATTTCTATATCCCATGCGTAATCATTTCCTGTGTTTTGAAATCGAATGGTATATTCTAAAGGCATATCTTTTGGTGTGAATTTCTCTTCTTGTTCTCCCTCAGGAAAAACTAATTTATCATTCGGGTCGTACGAACATCTGATAATAGACTGATAATTGGAAGAGGTAGTTTCAACTAATTGGCCCAATGAATCTCTAAAAACAGAAGTGGTGATTTCCGTTAATTCGCCTGTAAAAGTCTCATCTGGCATCTCAAAACGAATACTAATCTGCTGCTGCTGAAATGGATAAAGATCGCTGTAGTTCCAGCTCAAGGTTCGACTGCTAAGGTCAATATTGTTAGGGTAAGGATAAGCATCTACAAAATTGTATAGTTCATCAAATACGATTTCGACCTTGCCGTTTTCTTCTAAAAAAGTTCCTGTATTTTTAGAACTGATGTAAAAGTTAACTTCCGAATTGCATCTGGTGGCATTGCTGAATTGATCAATCTCAAAATCATGACGGGTGAAATTTGGAGTAAATCCAAAATCGTTGTTTTGGTTGGTGACACTTCCCGAAGTATAGTTTATAGTGTAAGAACTTGGAGTGGAATTCAATGTCCAATCTGCATTGTTCTCAACCTCAAAGTCGTATGTTATACCTTCTTGAGCCGTGAAAAAATACCTGCCATTTATATTGGAAAAAGTACGTGTGTTGTCAGAGGTAATGTCAATAATTGTCATTGGAATACCGCCCTCAAAACTGTCTCTTTGTTGGTTTTGATTGAAATCATAATAAACCGTTCCAGAAATTCCTTCCTGGCATTTGCTGATTATATCCAAGGTGTCCATACATCCAATGGCGTTGTTGAAAATATCAATATCTCCTCCAATGGCCCAGCTGTTGCACAGAATATTTATGGAGCAATCTTCTAGTTGAGGATTGTTAAAAATTCTAAGATTATTAGCAATCGATAATAAGCCATCTAAACCCAGTATATTGTTTAATATATCGTTTCCTTGAATTCTAAAAGTCTCTCCTACATGTCGAAGATTTTGTAATGCATCCAGATTTTCTAAAACAGGATTAAACACAATTTTTACATAACTTCCAACGGATGAAAGTTTTTCTAAACCATTTAATTGGCTGAGTTGGGGATTATAATCCAATTGGAAATGACCATTGATGGTTTCTAAATTTTCTAATCCCTCAACGCTTGTTAAGGCTGTGTTTTCTATAATTTCAAAAAAATCACCAATACTACTGAGATTGTTTAAGCCATCAATGTTCTCAAGTGAGCTATGATCGCTGATGTAAACAAAACCAGCAACGTGGTTTAAGTTGTTTAAACCATTGAGACTGACCAATCCATTTCCAATAATATCTAGATCGCCAGTGATTGTATCCAATTGTTCAAGTCCCGTAAGTGAAGTAAGATTGGAATTGTCATAAATTTCTAAATCACCATCAATTATTACAATAGAATTTAGTCCATTTAAATTGGTAATATCTGCGTCACCATCAATTTCAACATTTCCCTGAATTTCTGTGCAATTAGGAAATTGAATTGGAAAATCATCAACCTGAGCTTGAGAAGTGAAGGTGATGTTATTGGTAATGCATGGTTGAGCATTGGTGCTTAAAGTTGTACACAAAAGAGTGAAAATGAATAAAATTTTTCGCATGATTTTTTTCTTAAAAGTAATTTAAGACGCCGGTCAATAGAATTATTTTTTGCTGAGTGGGTATTTTTTATATTTGAATGGGAGTGTTTTTAAAACTATTTTTCACTGCCAAATATGATACGCTGTTTGAGGCTATCAGTAAAGTTTGTCAATGCGCAGAACTACTTTTAGGGATTTAGGGGATGCAAAAGGGAATGACATTTGAAAAAAAAAACATCCTAGAATTAAATCAAAAAACATTCAGTCCTTAACTATGGATTTCTCCAAATAATTTCTAAACGGTTCCTGTCCAATGAGCCCCGCGTAATCTAAGTACTCGATATATGTTTGAACAATATTATACTCTAATGTTTTAAGTAATAATTCAGTTCGTAAGGTATTCTCTCTCAATTTGACAATAGCCTTGGGAGGAGCTTCCGCTATTTTTTGATATTCTTTTAAGGCATATTCTGATTGCCCCTCTTTAAGTTGTTGATTGACCAAATCGTATTTTCTAATTAGATTTTCGAGTTCTTGTCGTTGCCTGAATCTACCTTCCGAAATTTCATTTTTCAAGTTTCTGAATTCACTTTCGTTTTCATGAATACTAATTTCTAATTCATTTAATTCAATACGTCCCATGCTCTTAAATGGAATGTCAAAGCCAATTCCAATAGAAAAACTCTTTCGAAAATTGTCATCAGAGTCATAGCCATATTGGGCTTGTACGAATCCAAGAGAGAATTTTGTTTTAGCAACTTCCCATTCGTATTCTAGCATTTTGTTGTATACTTTTCCCGATTGAACTTCTAGTTGAGGATGGACAACTTTAGAGATGTTCGATTTTTTTAAAAATAACTTAATATCATTGACAGTTATGAAGTTCACGTCCTCTATTCCCTTTTCTTCTAAAAGAGGAAAAATTCGCTGAATTGAATTGTCAGTGGTGATGATGGCGTTCATGATGTCCATGGTTTCCCGAACGTTTTTTTGTACATCATCTTCTGCTTCAATCAGTTCCATAACATCAAAATCTGCTAGGGAAATGCTCCGTCTTAATAGTGTGACTTTGTCACTGAGTAGTTGAGCGTATTTATTTTTAAGAGATAAAATTTCCTTTAAATAAATAACATCCACAATTAGATCATACCTTTTGCGAAGTGCTTGATTTTTTGCGATCGCCAATTCCATTTGAGTGATGTAACTAACTGTTTTTTGATATTGTCGCTGCGTTTTTACATGCTTTCTACTGTTGGGGCTTGCTCGTACTAAGAACTCTTGTTTGCGCCAATCGAACTCGTTTGTCTCTGTCCTGAATTCTAATTTTTCAACGTATGCTAAATTGAAAGAAGATTGATTTAAACTATTGAGTTTGCTAGATTGAAAGTTGACTGCCTCTTCAGTTTGATAACTTTTTAAAAAATCTGAAATAGGAACTTGCCCAAATGTAAATAAGGGTATGACGCTGATTAGATATGAAAAAATACATTTCCTCATTTTATTCTGATTTCTGATTGACTTTTTTTGTCAGAATTTCATCAAATATATTACGAGGAGTGGATGCGTGAATTGCGTCCTTGTTTTCATCTCTTTTGATGATAGACTTGAGTGTTACTTTTTCTTTTTGAAGGAAATCGTTGTTTGGAGAAATTTCAATTTGAATTTCTCGACCATAGGTTTTGAATGCAGGATTCTTTCTTAGTCGTTCAGGTATTTCAATAATCCGAGATCCCATACCTATAATCTTTCCTCTGCATTGTGTATTAGCCTGAACACTAGAAGATACCCAAACGCTATCACCCATGTTTACATTCAAAATCAAATTCTCTAAAACATAAGCCTTAACTTGAGTAGGATTTTTTTGATAAAAAGTAATTAACGTATTGTATGCTGAAAACTGTTCCCCAACTTTGCAAAAAATAGAACCAACTACACCATCGTTTGGAGCATAAATGGATAATTTGTCTTCTTCTCGATTAACAATGCCTAATTCATTTTTTAATTTTTTGATCTGAATTTTTATTGGATTTGCAGATGCGTAGAGTTCGCCTTTTAATTTTTTAATTTGAGCATCAATTGGTTTTACGACTAATCTAAGTTCTTTTTTTAAGCCTTCGATTTTAATGGTATTGGGACTTTTACCCTGTGAGTCATTCATTGGTTGGATACTCTCAAGATCTTTTATTAATGATTTTTTGATGGAAATTTCAGATTCTAATTGAGCAATTTGGCTTTGAATTTCACTCTCTTTCGCAGCTTTCTGCCCCTCTAATTGGTTGATGGAAGATTGGAGACTAGACGCTCTAAATTTTAATTGTGATTCTAATGTTGCAATCTCGTGCATCAAGTCGCTTTGTGTTAATTCTAAACTAGAACGAGTAACTTCCATTAGTAAATCTCCTTTTTTGACCTTACTACCTGCTGTTACATAAATGTTTTCGATAGAGGAGGGATGTTCCAATCTGATTTCCAATTCTTTATTTTCAGCAAACCCAAAAAAGATAAAAGTTTCTTTTCCATGTCGCCAATTAAATAAAACTAGCCCTGTCAGAATTAGGATAAATGCCACAAGATGAAAATTTATATATTTCATGCTTAAACGTTTTCTGAAGTGTGCTCAAAAATTATTTTTACGGATTGGATGTTCGCCAAATTAGAAATAGCAGAATGTAATGTCTTGGCATCATCTTCATGTTCCAGCTTTAAATGATATTCGTACGCGATGTTTTTTTCAGTAGCGAGCTCACTTGTATTTTTATTCTTAGGATTAGAGAATTGGTATCGAACTTTGGAATACCTTTTACAAAATTTATTTAAAATAGATTCAAGCTCTTTTAGTGCTACTGATGATTTGGGGAGTTCAAATTTTAAAACTCCAATCAATGAATTGGTCGTAGTGTGCCAAGGACTATACCTTAATAGAAATGCAAAAACACAAAAACTGATGGTACCTACTATTCCAATTGTAAATCCGTAAACGCCACAAGATATTCCTGCCGCTAAGGATGCAAAAGTAAAAACCATATTTCGAGGCGTTCGAAGTGTAGTCCTAAATCTAATGATTGCTAAGGCCCCAAGCATACCCAAACCTCTCGCTAAACTATCTCCAATCGCTTGCATAACTGTTGCTGCAACTATTGAAACCAAAACCAACGATTGTAAATAAGCAACAGGTAACATTACCTGCTGTGTTGTTTTGTCAAACGTCCAAGCAATAAGTGAGGAAAGTAAAAAAGCCAATAGGACAGTGAAGAGTATGGTTACGAAAGTTGGGTTTTCCGAACTCCCTTGTAGCGCTAAATAATCCAACATAATAATTTCATTTGTTGTCTGTTGTTGAAATTGACATTTAAGGGGCTTAATAATTTCAATTAAATCCTAGAAATAGAAATGCTTAAGTAACTTAGTTGTTAAGCCAATGTATCTTAATTGTTAAGCACAAATTAGTGCAATG
>CALGLS010000129.1 GCA_937959375.1 uncultured Saprospiraceae bacterium | reverse complement strand
GTATCATTTATTTGGTAAGCCAAATTTAACAATTCTTTGGCTTTTACGAAGCTAGATTGCTCATTGGAATACAAAATAGCTAGTGTATCGCCCTTTTTTACCTGATCTCCGATCTTTTTTTGCAGTAAAATGCCTGCTCCGTGGTCAATAATACTGTCTTTTGTCTCTCGACCAGCTCCTAGATTAACAGAGGCTAGGCCTACTTCAAGGGCATTTAATTCGGTGATATAGCCCGATTTTATTGCTGTAAAGACCTCAGAGTATTGAGTAGTCGGCAGCAAATCAGGTTGGTCGATTTGGGAAACATCCCCACCTTGTACTTCAACCAGTTCTTTTAATTTATTGAGGCCTTCGCCAGATTCGATTAGGGATTTTAATTTCGAAACCCCTTCATCGTAGTTGGCACAAACCTTAGCGAGCACCAACATATGGCTACCTAGTTCGAGACAAAGTTGGGTGAGATCTTCAGGGCCATTTCCCTTGAGGGTATCAATTGCTTCTTTTACTTCCAATGCATTTCCCACTGCAAGTCCGAGTGGTTGATGCATGGCAGAAATTACAGCAATGACATTTCGATTCATTTGAGCACCAATACTGATCATTATTTTAGCCAAAGCTTTAGCCTCTTCTTCTGTTTTCATAAAAGCTCCTTCACCCACTTTTATATCAATGACAATAGCGTCAGCTCCACAAGCTAGTTTTTTGCTCATGATGCTTGATGCAATTAGCGATACATTATTGACGGTGCCAGTTACGTCGCGAAGTGCGTATAGCATCTTGTCAGCAGGAACCAGTTTTGCATTTTGTCCGCAGATAGCAATACCGTGTTGGTTGATTCTTTCGATAAATTCTTCTCGTGTCATGTCAACAGAAAGTCCGCTGATGGATTCCATCTTGTCGAGTGTTCCACCAGTGTGTCCCAATCCACGTCCCGACATTTTTGCGACAGGAACTCCGGCTGCTGCCACAAGTGGTCCTAATACTAAGGTGGTTTTGTCACCAACTCCTCCAGTACTATGTTTGTCTACTTTTATTCCTTTGATGGCAGAAAGGTCGATGAGATCACCAGAGCGCATCATAACGTCGGTGAGTATTGCAGTTTCTTCATTGCTAAGTCCTTTGAAATAAATAGCCATGAGAAAGGCAGAGATTTGATAGTCGGGTATATTTCCAGAAACGAATCCGTTGATGACTTTTGCGTAGTCCTCTTTGTTTAGTTCTTGTCCGTCTCGTTTCTTTTTTATTATTTCTAGCATGGTTGTTTTTTTTGAAAACAAGGTTTGAAGGAGGGAAGGTTTGAAGGGTTGAAGGATACGCAATACGTGGCCCGCGATCGGGTACCCTTCAAGCCTTCTCTCCTTCAAACCTTTACGTCTTAAAGAGAAGAAAAATAACTCTCTCCCTGCGTCCTAAACTCCACACCCAAAGCCTCTGCAATCGTAGCAGAAATATCGGCAAAAGAATTTCGGATACCAATATTTTTACCACCTTTTATCTTTTTATTGTAGGTGAGAATTGGAATGTATTCTCGGGTATGATCGGTGCCCGGAGCAGAGGGGTCATTGCCGTGGTCAGCTGTAATGATGAGTAGATCGTCATCTCTGAGGCTGTTTAAAATAACAGGGATGTGTTGATCAAATTCCATTAAGCAGTTAGCGTAACCGGGTATATCTCTTCTGTGACCAAACAACATATCAAAGTCAACAAGGTTGGTAAAGATCAATCCTTGTGATGGTTCTTCAATGGCTTTTAGTGTAGCACTGATTCCTTCTAAGTTGTTGGCTGTTTTTGTATATTTTGTAATGCCTTTTTGGGCAAAAATATCTACGATTTTTCCAATAGAAATAACTTCCTTTCCACTTCCCTCAATCGCATCTAAAACGGTGAATGGAGGTACTACCGAAAAATCTTTTCTTCGCTGTGTGCGGGTAAAGTTATTGGGTTCACCAATGAATGGACGAGCGATAACGCGACCTACTTGATAATCGTCTACCAACATCTCTCTTGCAATTGTACAAAATTCGTATTGTTTTTCAATCGGATAAAGATCTTCGTGCATGGCAATTTGAAAAACGCTATCTGCAGAAGTATAAACAATCGGATGTTTAGTGCGTAGATGTTCTTCTCCTAAGTCATTGATGATGGTAGTGCCGGATGCGGATATGTTGCCAATTGTTTTTACACCGATAGCCGCTTCATAACGATCCATGAATGCTCTTGGGAAACCATTAGGGAAAGTTGGGAATGGTTGTTCTAATACTGCTCCTGCAATTTCCCAATGACCAGTAGTGGTGTCTTTTCCTGCGGACTGTTCCATTGCTTTTCCAAAACTGGCGGTGGGTGCTGTCGTTGTTGGTAATAGATTGGTTGGATCAATATTGCCTAAGCCCATGGCGATCATGTTGGGTATATGAAGGTCGGGGTAATGTTTTGCTATGTTGCCGAGGGTGTTAGATCCTACGTCATTGTATAGCTTGGCGTCTGGGAGTTCACCTATACCTACGCTGTCGAGGACGATTAGAATTACGCGATTAATTTTCATATACCTGTTATGTTTGTTTCTTAGTTTTAGACGGTGTTGTCTGTGCTAAGGTAACTGTAAAGTAAGGAAAATTGGGGAGTTTTACTAGTGGGTTTACGGTGGATACCTTGTATTTCACGCCTCAAAGATAGGTAAGCACTTCGCCGGTACGGCCAGTGATTACTGAGCTGAGTTGTATTAGTTGCGCGCGGGCGTGGTTTTAAAGGCATAGATGTATCAGTATAGAGACTTCTTTTATCGTAGTAAATAGTAAAGAGGCCGCATAGTTTTTTTAATATTTAGCTTGTGCTAAATTTTAAATTCTAACGTGGTTTTAACGAAACGCTTGTCCTAGCGCATGCGGTTGATGTTGTCGTCTACGTCTTTGTTTTTGTAGTTTGATTTTGAAATTTTGCCAAAGGAATACCTTAGTGAAAAATTAAGGTCGGTCGCATTTCCAAAAAAGAAAGTCTCGTTGTTGATTTGATTGATGGTATAGCGGGATTCCCAGTTCATGGTACCGAAGATATCGCTGTAGTTGACGGAGGCGGTGAGTTTTTTGAAGCGTTTGGAGATGCCGACGCTGGCGGAGAAAATGGGCTCTTGTATAATCGCCCCGGTATATCGTCGGCTGATGCCAAAAAGATTGATATTGAAATGGGCTGTAGGAGAGAGTGTGAATCGATTGCCGGAATAAAAGTATAAGTAGGGTTTGACTTCAAATGATGTTGCTCTTTCGTCTTTTAGTTTGTTTAATGAAAGCATTGCTACGTTGGTGGTGTTCCAAAATTTATAGGACAACGGACTTACGAAACGAATCGAGTAGCCAGACTCTTGGTCAAAGTTGTCGGGTGAGCTAATTAGTCGATCATTTACTGGATCATAAACGATGGATGTGTTGACTGGATATTTGCTATGTGTGTAGCTGAGAATGATTGATTGGGTGTTGAATTGAAAATTTAGCGAAAGCTCTTGACTAATGGTAGATCGTAAATTTGCATTACGGGTATACTCAATATTTGGATTGATAAAAGTCGTGATGGATGATGCGTTTAAATAATTGGGACGTCTGATACTTTTGGAATAATTGAGCGTAAGCGTTTTTGTACTATCAATTGGAATATTTAGGTTTAACCTTGGAAATAAAACTGGGTTGGTTCTATCAATGACTAAGGTATCGCTATTGCGAAATCCGCCTTCAACTATTGTGGTCTCAGAACGAAGTCCAGCAGTATAAGTCATCTTGTTAATTGAGCCAGAGGCTTGCAAGTACGCCGCATAGTTTTGCTCCAAATAATCGTAATTTGAAATTAAGTCGAGAGGTGGGTTTAGAAACTCAAAATCTTGAAGAGCCAATGCGTCTGCATAGTAAATATTAATTCCTGTCTCCCATTTTATCTCCTGAATTTTCTTTTCAAAATCAGTCCTAAAACTATAGGCATCAATCGTGTATTTCTGGTATCTATTTTGCGAAAGCAGAAACTCGGTATCGTTAAAGTTATTTGAAATTTCGCTATCTAAATCTCGACTGTATTTGGAGTACTGAAGTCCCATGAAAAGATTACTCGCTTTTAGTTTTTTATTGTAATTAATGTTAGAAGTAAAAAAACTTCGATCAGAAGAATCCTCTGAAAAAGTTTCGACTGCATTTGTTTCCTGATCTTGTTGGATAAGCGAATTTGTTTCGAGATCGCCATTGTCCGTAAAGAAGCGGGTATTGGCTTGCGCCGAAATGTAATCTCCTTTGTTGATTTGATAATGAAGACCACCGCCGATTACAAATTGGGGGCGATCGCCTATAGATAAAGAAGTGCGATCGATTTGCAAATTTTGACTATTGATCGCATCTGATCCTTTTAATTTTTCCCAAAACCTGATGGCATTGTAAGCGAAGTTGGTGCGAAGTTCTAACTTGTTTTTTTTGAAGTTGGCGTTGACACCTGCGAAGTTGCTGAAGGTTTGTCGAAAGGAAGCATTCTCAGAAAGTGATATGTTGTAACCATCCGATAAGTTTGCAATTCGAGTAATCAAAATTACTGCTCGTCCCTCTGCTTCATATCTCGCGGAAGGGTTATTGATAATCTCAATACTTTTAATTGTTGCCACTGGAATCGAGTTTAAGTCTGCTACAGTGATCCGCTGATTTCCTAAATAAATCAATGGATTCCCTTTTCCAATTACCGATACGGATTCTCTGTTTGGGTCAACCAATAAGGTTGGTAATTGCGCAAGCAAATCCATAGTACTTGCTTGTGCAGCGAAAATAGAATTGGCTACATTGACCATTATATTTCCGTCTTTATTGCTGATGGTGTTGCG
>CALGLS010000128.1 GCA_937959375.1 uncultured Saprospiraceae bacterium | reverse complement strand
CAACAATGCGCAGATGCTGTGATGCGACTAAAAGCAGAATTTCATTATTCGAAAAAGGAATTTCATAAAATTCATTTTAACTTTACCAGCGGACATAAGGTTGCTTTTGATGATTGGTCAAAAGGAAAACATCCCAAAGTTTCTGGGAATAAAGTTAACTTTGTGAACTCAGGTAAAAAGGGGACTGATTATAAAAACTTTCGTAAATACCTTCGGCAGATTTTTACCTATGCTGGAACAGCCTCATTGACCAAAGAGCTAAAGAAAATCAAGATGAAAGATATCGCAGCAGGCGACGTATTTATTCAAGGTGGTTTTCCGGGGCATGCAGTTTTGGTTTTAGATGTGGTTGAAAATGAAGTAGGCGAAAAGCAATTTTTATTAGGACAAAGTTATATGCCAGCTCAGGATTTCCATGTTTTGAAAAATCCAAATAGTCGCCATCCTTGGTATTCCAACCTGATTGAAGATCAAATAGAAACACCTGAATGGACTTTCAAATTGAGCGATTTAAAACGTTTTCAATAATGGCAAATCAAGAGGAATTGACATGAATAAAAGAGAAATAATAATGACACCTGAACGAACTGCAAAATTTGAACGAGTAGTACGTGGTAGACAGTTGAACCTCTGTGTGATTTTAGAAAACGTACATGACCCTCATAATATCGGAGCTGTTATTCGATCCTGTGATGCAGTTGGTATCAATGAGGTTTATATTTTGTACACAGATCCTAATTTAAAATCAGAAGAGCTCAGCGTTAAAAAGACCACCTCGACTGGTGCTAGAAAATGGGTAGATGTATACTTATATGAAGATGCAAAAGAATGCTTTGCAGCGGTGAAAAAGAAATACAATAAAATCTATAGCACACACTTAGCGGTTGATTCAGTAGGACTACATGAGTTAGATTTGACAGAGTCTATTGCGCTAATGTTTGGAAATGAACGTGATGGCTTGACCAAAGAGGCATTGGCATACAGCGATGGAAATTTCATCATCCCGATGAAAGGAATGGTTGGGTCATTAAATATTTCAGTAGCCTGCGCTGTAACACTTTATGAAGCGCTTCGGCAAAGAGAATTGAAAGGCAATTATGATGAAAATCCAGTGTCTTCTGAACAACAACGTAATGACTTAATGGACGTTTATTTAGATCGCCACGAAAAGCGATACTCTGGCCAGCGATTTATTAACGAGGTGGATTGATTAAACTTCAGATTGGGTATACCTTGTTATGATGAACTTGTTCTTTATAAACGTAAAACCAATCATCCAAAAATTAACGTTCTTTGATGAATCTTGTGGTCAATGTTAAAATGAAAACAAAAGAGGGAAGGAAACATTGATTTTATTTTATTATTGGGTTCTATCACGAGAAATGTCAAAGAACCAAAATCAACATTTAAATGAAAATCATAAAAGGTTTAGCCTATTTGCTACTCTTTTTACTCGCTCTTTTAATAGGTGTAATAGCTTGGTTTTACAAAGCCGATATTCCTGTTTCAGAACTAAAAGAGAAATACACCAATTCAGATTCTCATTTCATTGAAGTAAGTGGAATGAATGTTCATTACAGAATAGCTGGAGCAGGAGAGCCGCTTGTACTCTTACATGGCTCAGGCTCCTCGTTACACACTTGGGAGAAATGGGTAAGCACTTTGTCGAAAGACTTTAAAGTCATTACTATAGATCTACCAGCCTTCGGTCTCACCGGACCACATCATAAAAACGATTACTCCATGGAAGCGTATAGCCAGGTGTTAGATCGATTTTTACAAAAATTAAATGTCGATTCGTTTTACTTAGCGGGCAACTCATTTGGAGGAAATGTTGCCTGGAGTTATACCGTAATGCATCCTGAAAAAGTGCGCAAACTAGCACTCCTTAACTCAAGTGGTTACCCGGGCAAACCAACCAAAAAGACACCATTAATTTATAGATTAGCTAATAATCCAATGGCAAGTCGACTACTGATGAAATGTACTCCAAGGAGCTTGGTTGAAAAATCAATTAAAGAGACTTTCGTCAAACAAGAATTAGTAACGACGCAAATGATCGATCGATATTTCGACCTAGCTTTAAGAGCTGGAAATCGAAAAGCATTTGTAGACCGAGTTCGTCAAACTAGAAAAGATCTAACACCAAGATTGAAAGAATTAAAAATGCCGGTGCTCATTCTTTGGGGAGACCAAGACATCGTTGTTACTCCTGATAATGCTCAAAGGTTTAAGGAAGATATCCACCAAGCAGAACTGATTATTTATAAAAATGTAGGACATCTACCAATGGAAGAAATTCCAGAGCAATCGGCTGCTGACTTAAAAGATTTTTTATTTTCGGTAAATAAGGAAGAGGGAGTAGTCGCTAGAGAGATTGAGTAATAATGTTGGAAGTGGGAAGTTTTTCCTTTAATCGCGAATCCTACGCTAGAGGGCAACTTCCCACCTCTAACCTCCCACTTCCCACATAAAAAAACACCATGTCAAAAACAAAACAGTTTGTAGCTAAAATCCATCAGGGAGGAATGGGCGGCATGTTCGTAAACGTTCCGTTTGACGTTGAAAAGGAATATGGTAAGAAGCGTGTTAAAATAATTGCCACTATAGACGGAGAAAAGTATCAAGGTTCTTTGGTTCGAATGGGAAGTCCAGACCATATTTTAATCATTCGAAAAGATATCCGTGAGAAGATAGGAAAAGGTTCAGGGGATGATGTCGACGTAACACTAAAGGAAGACTTAGAAGAAAGAGTAGTAGAAGTACCTGATGACTTTAAAAAGCTACTTAATAAACATAAAGGTGCAAAAGTGTTTTTTGAAAAACTATCCTATTCTCATCAGCGTGAGTATGTAAAATGGATCACTGAAGCTAAGAAAGTAGAGACTCGTGAAAGACGCATGGTGAAAGCTGTTGATATGTTGAGTGAGGGGAAGAAGAGGAAGTGAGAGAGGGTGAAGTTGGAAGTTGGGAGTTCTCCTCTAGCGTAGAAAGCAAAACGAATACTTTGGTCTTT
>CALGLS010000127.1 GCA_937959375.1 uncultured Saprospiraceae bacterium | reverse complement strand
CGATCTTTTTTGTTGACTTTGTCTTTCAATTTTCCTTTTCCTTTGTTTCTCTTGCTTTCTCCTTGGACCTCATCGTCCTGAGATTCACGGTCTATTTGACCTAGCTCATCTTCTCCTTCCTCTTGGTCTTTTTTGAAGAACTTGTCTTTACTTTTCTTAGCCTTTTTGACTCTTTCTTTTTTATCTTTTCCTTTGTTCTTACCGCTATTTCCTTGGGCCCCTGCACTTATACTAAAGCTTAATGAAAAAAGAGCAATAAGCAGTAGAGGTAGCCAGTTTTTGATTGAAATTTTCATAAATAAGTAGTTTTAATGAACGATGATTTGATTATTAGACGTAAGGCTACACGATTAGTCATCGAGTTCTTCTAAAGCTGCGTCAAGATCAGTTTCACTTTTGTCAATTTCTTGAATAGTTGCCTCTAGCTCATTGTTGAGTGAATCTAGTGTAGTGACTTCTTTAATAGTCTGATTATCAGTGTTTTGATTGCTCGGAGAGCTTCCGCAACTGATTAAGAATAGGCTAAAGAGTAGACTTAAAAAGCAGAATTTTTTCATGATGTTAAGGATTGTTTAAAATAATATTAGTGAATAGAATTAGTGATAAATTAGAGTGGCTTGTTGAGGTAGGAACGAGTAGGCGTTTAGGCCTTTTTGAAGATAAGACAATTCAAATATAAGAAAATCCCTTACACAAAGAGTTGTATAAGGGATTTTTGGGTCACCGCAACTTAGTATAGCTATAGTTGCATTGACAAAAAAGGGAAGATACTAGCCATTAACGGCCACATGAGCCCAGTTTTCACCAGTCTCAATTCGTCTTACCTGTGTAGCAGTAATACCATATCGTTCAGCAATGTGCTGCTTCACTTTTCCTTTCATCAACATCTTCTTGATGGTACGTACTTTCGATTCAGTAAGCTTATAGCTCTTGCGTCTTTTTTTCATAGACTCTGCGTAGCCAGGACGATCTTTGAGATGTTCTTTCCATTTATCTTCAGTAGCCCAAACAAGGTTGTTCTTTTTGTTGTTTTCCTTGTCGTGGTCTTTGTGAAGAATAAACATGTGCTTTTTGGTCTTTTGCTTAACAAAGTGCTTCGCAACAAAACGATGTACGTAAACACGGGAGTTTGTCCCATCTTTAAAACGTAAATTGATGTTCACCATGCCTCTGTTATCTTTACTCCCATCAATCAGTTCCTCATCGCGAGTGCTTTTTACAATGCTCTTGATTCTACCAAAGTTTGAAATTGCATAAGACCTTTTATTCGTCGCTTTTTTCAAGCGAACTGTTTTCCAAACTTCGTTTCTAAGGTTCTTGATAGTGTTTTTCATATTAAAATAAATTTAATTTGTGTATCAAGTAGTTACGGGAGAATTTTGTTTGGGTTTCCTATAAAAAGAGAATTTAATTTGGATATGATCTTCGGATAATGAATTAGGTAGATGACTGTTGAGAAACTAGATTTTTAAAAATTTAAACAAGTTTAGTATCCCAATGAAAAAAGGGCTCCTGGCCTAAGCCAGAAACCCTTTTAATATCTTTGTAGGTTCCTTTAAATTCGATGCCTTAAATTGAGGTTGGCATTTTTACGATCGAAAACCAGTAGCTTTCAATCTCTTTGATTACATCGATAAACTCCATAAAATCAATAGGTTTCTTGATGTAACTGTTTGCGTGATATTGGTAACTTCTAAGAATGTCTTGCTCCGCGCTAGATGTTGTAAGTACAATTACAGGCACCATGCTTAGTTTCGGATCTTTCTTAATTTTTTCTAGTACTTCTAATCCATTTGTTTTTGGCATATTTAAATCCAATAAAACTAGATCAGGTGTAGTAGCTTCAGAATACTCACCAACTTTAAATAAGTAGTTAAGCCCTTCTTCACCATTTCTACAAACATTAAGGTTGTTTTGAATGGTAAGGGTTTTAAAAGCATTCTTAGTCAGGACAATATCTGCTTCATTGTCTTCGACTAGTAATATCTCGATCGGTCTGTGAAAGTCTTCCATATTGAGAAAATTTAAGTGCATTAGCTTTTTTTAGTAGGTTAATTTAATCATATCATTAATATCAATTCCAGTGCCACATATTGTTTTTTTTTCAATTAATGTTGATAAAAGTGACAGGCTAACCAAAAACATATGCATTATCAAGTTAATATCGAATTGTAGCGACAGAAAAAAAATCCCTCTACAATAAAGTAAAGGGACCTAGGGAACTCATAAAGAAGGCTATATTAACGGGTTGAAATTTAGTGACAGTTTATGAAATCTTTTTACAACGGGATACGTCTAGTTATACGGCGATTGATACGTTCGATCGTGTCGTAAGTGTCTCTATCCCAGTCAGTTGATGCTTTTTTACTAGCAGCCCAAAGTGTCGCGCCACTATCACCACTTATGATAGATGATGAAATTCTAACCTCACCTGTTTCACTTCCAGGTAAATACCATGGATTAAAGTCACCTAAAATGAGGATTAATCTGCGTGTTAGATCGATTCCATATGACTCCAAATTGGTCAAATAGGTCTGTTTGTGTACCTCAGAGCGAATGATGGCATCCACTCCCAAAAGTGTCGTTAGCTCACTGCTTGACATCTTATTGATTGCATCAGAACTCAAATCGACTTTCGCCAAGGCATTATTAGTCTCAGTGTAATGCTGTACCGTAATGTTTGTCCCATATTTATTGCGTTCCAAGCGGTTTAGCAACTGGTGATACATAGAGGTCTGAAAAGCTAAACTCTCAGATCTTTCTATTTCAGCAATATCAGCCTCATCTAATAGTTCGGTAATTCTGCCGGTCGTTCTTACTTGATAAGGTAATATTGCTATTTTTATGTTGTCAATAGACTCCGGAGCATAGATCGAATTGCTGTATCTTGGCGCACAACCTGAAATGAGGGTAAATAAGATTAAGGCGGCCAGAAAAGAGAAGGTGCTTTGCTTTTTCATAATCAAATTTTTTTTGCTTCTTTGTATTCGAAATACGTTGAAGCGATTCAGCCAAAATTGGATGTCTTTGCCAACTTATATGAGATAAGCTTCCAACTGCGGACTTTTTTATTAAAAATTTTAATTATTGAGTAAGCATTGAGGGGACAGAACGAGGTTACTATCAATTTAAGAACATTTTAGGTTCAAACTCAATTTCAAATAAAACGCGATCGAAGAATTTGACCTTGAACTTGAGATTGAATTTGAACCTAAACTTGAGCTTAAGCTTTTTCCGACTTCCGTCAACAAATAAACAACCAGATTCAAGAAAACAAATTAGAGCATGTTTAAATTTCCATTTAATTGCAAATCAATGTTTTATGAACCTCGCGTCCAATTTTAGAATTCAGTTAGCTCGCTAAACTCATTAAAAAATTGTTAACGAGAACCATAAACTCTTGATTTTCATAGGAAACTAAATTTAAACATGCTCTAAGATAAACCAACGACTTGAGCGAAAATAGAAATATAGAAGAGTTACGATTGTTACACGAGCATCCCGATCAGTTGATGACTCGGTATCAGTCCATCGTTGAAACCGTAGTGGCCGGATTCATCCGACGAGGTTTTTTTGATTATACGGAGAAGATGGATGTGGTCCAAAATGTCAACACCTTATTGCTTGAGAAAAAACTCGATAAAATCAAAGAGCATTTTAATGGTTCGGTATACCTAAGGACCTATTTCTCTAAAGTCGTTTACAATTCCTGTCTAGAACTAACCCGTAAAAAAGCTCGTCAACCTATCATCACGGGAGAAGAACTCCTACAAAATGAAACAGCAAGGGATTTAAATCCTGAACAACAGCTAGCCATTAAAGACGAACTCAAAAGGGTAGAAGCACTTTTAAAGGGTTTTGGAAAGAAAAAAGCAAAGTCGATCTTCTGTCTCAAACTATTTGCAAAGAAATGGCTAGATGAATCGGATTTAGAGGATTACAACAAACTTGGTCTTAATGAAGAACTCGCGATGATCCGTGCTTCTTTCTTCGAAAACTATGAAGGATTGCCCGACAAAGCAGCCTATGAAGTAGCTGTTCTGCTCTTTAACAAACTCGAAAAAAAATCCAATAGCGCCGACTCACTGCGGAAATGGGTCAACGCCATAGTCGATAACATGATTTCCCTATTAAATGGAGAACCACCCGTTTACCACCATACACGTGACACCATTCGGATCCTGCTCCAAATGTATTTTACCAAAAGCTAAAGCAGAAGAAGTGGAGAAATTCTCGTTCCTCTGTTGGCACAAGCCAATGACAACGGACTTAAGGCTCTAGAGCGAGCGAGACCTAATAAACATTTTTGCCAAAAAAATAATAAAAAAACTCCGCTGCACCGGATTCCATACATATATACAACCGACTAAACTCATTTCAGTGAAAGCAATAAAGGATCAAAACCACCTAAGTGACGAGCAAATCGCTCTTTATCTTGACGCATTACGCGCTGACAAGACTGACGATTTACCACTTGCAATACTCTCTCATATTGATGATTGTCAACCTTGTCATAGACAGGCTATCGATTTATACAGTATGCTCAATGATGTCGATTATACCAATATTGGTGCACATCCGACACTAGATAAGAAGGAAGCCAAAGTCTTCAGCATGCCTCGTTTACTGATGCGAATTGCAGCTGCAGTTGCCCTATTAGTCGTGTCATTTTATTTCTTTAGCAGAAACACCGATGTAAATGATCGTGGTGACATTGTCAGAGACGTGACGCCAACTGAAAAAACGAATCCAGTCAATACGCCAAACAGCTCAGAGGAAAAAACACTTCAAAAAGAGGATCTTATTATTCCTGAAAAAGAGGAAGTAATCGTAAAAGATGCACCAGTAAAGTTAGAGGCTCCAAAACAAAAAAATCCTCAACCGAAAAGTATTATTCCAATTGAACCCCAAAACACACGCGAATTATACGCCGCTAATTTTGAATCCTCTGTAGAATGGTCTGATATGATGAATGAAACGGTTCGTTCCACTTCTTTTCAGGTTTTACAACCAAAATCACCAACTGCTTTTAAACCAAATACAAAAATTGCATTCCAATGGAAAGGAAGCAATATGAACCGTTACCTCGTTGTCATGAACAATAAAGGTGATGAAATTCACAAAGCTAAAGTGATCGCGAATTCCTTTGAGCTTGACGCAAAATTATTACCTGGACTTTACTACTGGAAGTTGGATAGTGATGATGACCTACTACATGTTGGTAGCTTTACGGTTGAGTAGAGGGAGGGTTGGAATTAGAGTAAGAATTAGAATTAGAATTAGAACCTGTCTGGTCTATCTGGCTAGCTAGACAGGCCGCCAGGCGAGACTAGAATGTCCCTCTAAGGTAAGTTTTACGATTGGGAGGAAACTCTAACTCTAACTTTGATTTTAACTTTAACTTTAATTCCAATAGGACTAAAACACACCGGCACCAATTTCGACGACAAAGCCGCTGTCAACAAAAGGAGAAAAGCCAAGGTTCTTCCAGCCAACGCGGATGCCCCAAAAGTCTGTTCCTAGGTACCGCAAAAACTTCAAAGGTGTTCGAGCAATATTTACGCGTAATTTTATACCTGCTTCTGACACGAAGAATGCATCATACTTAGTACGGTTTTCATCGGGGTCAATGTCATAGATCTCATAACCTAAACCCACGTAGGTGTCAATCCATTTGGAAGCCGAACTAGAATAGGTAATCTGATGCCCCATTAGTTTTTCAAAAGCAAACCCAGAATCTTTTATAACCGAATCAAAATCACCTAGGTACACTTTATTGTATAACCAACCGCCTGTCTTAGGTGCTTCAAAATTGCGAAACAATAACAGTGGAAATGAAAAACTAATCCGTTGTGAGTCATCCCATCGATATGCTAAACTCAAAGAGCTATACGATTTTTCCTCTTTTATCCATTGCTTTACATTGGCACTACCAACTACTCTTTGAAAATGTGGCCACTCATGTGGTTTCTTTTGTTTCATAAAGTAATCTAATGACTTTTCAATTTTGTTTTCATCTTTCAGCTTTTTGTACATAGGATAGGGACGCAATTCGTATTCTGAACCAGAAGTAAATTCGGCATAGCGTTCTATAAAGGATTCATAATGCGGACTAGTTTCTGGAACTGGTGGAAAAACAATGGAAGAAGGGTCTCTCGGTTTTGCCATCCAAGCTTGGAAACCTCCTGTTACCAATCGGCCAGAAGTGATAATGTCGCGGACTCCCCAAGCATCGTTTATACGTTCGGTTACATCGTAGGTAGGAGTGTATATTCCATCTGCATTTTTGTCGGTGCAAGAGGCATGCTTTCCTTCTTCGACCAGAATAGATAGTGGGAAACTAGTTTGTTCATCAACTGTAAAAACATTGTTGTACCAATGGTTCCCATGCGCACGAGCGATAACTTTTTTGACATTTATAGCATAGTTATATTCTGAGCAATCAATAGGTTCCATGATCTGAACCTGCAAGGTAATTGATTCTATATCATGGTGGTGAGCTGTTGGTCCAGTTTCTTCTTCAAAATAATAATAGTAATCAAGATCTATCGCTTTTACTGAAGTTAAATCCAATAGTTTTAAATTGGAATTTTCAGAATCAGCATTGATGATAGAGGTCAGTTTGTCTTTGCCATAGACGCGTCGAATTTTATAGTAAACCACTGGGTTTTCTCCTTGTTGTTGGAAAGGAAATGCATTTGGCAATTGCTTTAGGCCATCTTCCCGATACAGTAAAATTTCGTCTGGAGAAAACCAAAGCATTGGAGCTGCATGAGAAGCTAAGTCCCTAAAACTAATAATAGATTTTTTGCCTTTCCATATAATGCCATGTACATCGTCAAGGCACTGTGTTTGAGCGAAAATTGGTACGAAAAGAAATGCTATAATCAGGTTTTTGTAATTCACGTTATTTCGGTTTTGCTGTGAAGAGGAACTACCAGCTATTATAAGTAAGTGCTTGGACAAAATTGGGTTTACATTAATCAGTGAAGAGTTTTAGTTCTAATTGACTAATTTTTAGGCTTCATCCTTTTGGCTGTAGCTTAAAAATTGGGAAAAGTAGGGCTAAAAGACTCAGTGATTAAA
>CALGLS010000126.1 GCA_937959375.1 uncultured Saprospiraceae bacterium | reverse complement strand
GTTACCAATGGAATTGCATCCATCATCAAATCTGCTTCTTCTTGATTCAAGCCACTAAATTGTGTGATCATAATTTACTATTTATCAATTTTTGAATATAAATAATGTTTTCCGAAAGGGGCTGATTACCCCAAAACCTATCATTTAGACGTGCCTTTGCCGCGTTTTGATACAGTTTCTGGGCGCAAAGATAATCATTTGAGGAAAAAAGTGGGGATTTATAAATGTAAAACCGCAAAAGGTTAAATGCAAAATGTAAAAGTATCCGAAAATCGCGCTGACTTATTCGTAAAAAGGGCATTGTCGTTAGATGGCAAACTTTTAACTTTTGCATTTTGCGGTTTTATATTCTGCCTGGTGGCTCGACAGGTTTTACATTTATAAAAGCTATTAAACCCCATATAGAACTAAATAACCTCAAAATCTCCCTAATTCCAAGCTTTCCCTTTCCAACATTTTTTTTACCTTTACCATGTGAGTAAAACTAGCAAATCAAAGAAAAAGACGGGGAAAGTTACTCCCCTAATGCAGCAGTATTTTCAGGTGAAAACAAAGCACCCGGATGCTATTATGCTTTTCAGAGTAGGTGACTTTTATGAAACCTTCGCTGAAGACGCGATCACTGCTTCTCAAGTCCTTGGGATCGTTCTTACCAAAAGAAACAATGGTGGTACTGATATCGAATTGGCAGGCTTTCCCTATCATTCATTAGATACCTATTTGCCGAAACTGGTAAGAGCTGGATATCGGGTTGCGATCTGTGAGCAACTGGAAAAACCTAGCAAAGAACGAAAGATTGTACGCCGTGGCGTTACCGAAATCGTGACACCTGGTATTGCGGTTAATGACAAGTTACTTGACCACAAAACCAACAATTTTCTTGCGGCTGTTTCTTTCGGAAAAAAGGATTTACATGGCGTAGCCTTTTTGGATATCTCCACTGGAGAATTTATGGTAAGCGAAGGAAATCAGCATTATATTGACAAACTACTTCAAGGTTTTAAACCAACGGAAGTTCTCTATTCTAAAACCAGTGCTAAGCAATTCAATCAGGCATTTGGTGACTCGTTTTATACCTACACCTTAGATGATTGGGTTTTTACAACTGACTTTGCAACTGAAAAGTTGTTGGAGCATTTTGAAGTCAAGTCATTGAAAGGATATGGTGTGGAAGAACTTGATGTAGCTCAGGTTGCTGCTGGAGCGATTTTACATTATTTAGCTACAACTGAAAACACCAATCTTAAACACATTAATTCCGTTAACCGAATTGAACCAGATCGCTATGTTTGGTTGGATCGATTTACGATTAGAAACCTTGAATTGGTTTATAGTCAACATGAATCTGGTGTTTCATTAATTGATATATTGGACAAGACGGTTTCTCCAATGGGAGGTCGTATGTTGAAAAAATGGATGGTGCTTCCGCTAAAAAGCAAAACGGAAATTGACGCTAGGTTGAATATGGTGGAGTTCTTTATTCGCGAACATGAACTGAGTAAAGAGATTGACAACAACGTCAAGCAAATTGGTGATATCGAACGTCTAATTTCTAAAGTACCCTTAGGAAAAGTTAATCCACGAGAAGTGGTTCAGTTGAAGCGAGCGCTTACCGCTATTGCACCGATCAAGGAGCAGTTATTAGCTTGTGGCAATGAGGCTTTCGCCAAAATCGCTGCAGGTCTTGACCCTTGTGAAAAAATTAGAAAGCAGATTGAAGAACAAGTTTTGGAAGACCCGCCAGTAAATTTGGCAAAAGGTGGCGTTATCGCTGCTGGTGTTTCTGAAGAACTTGACGAATATAGAAGCATTACTAAAAATGCAAAAGACCTCTTACTTGAAATCCAAAAAACAGAAGCGGAACGAACGGGTATTGCCAGTCTTAAAATCGGTTTCAATAACGTATTTGGATACTATCTTGAAGTGACCAATAAATACAAAGGTCAAGGCCTCGTTCCAGACGAATGGGTAAGAAAACAAACCTTAACAAACGCAGAACGATACATCACCGATGAACTCAAAAAATTAGAAGCAAAAATCTTAGGGGCAGAAGAAAAGATACAAGGACTAGAGATTAAACTTTTTGAAGCTTTGATTATGGATATGGCAGATTACATTACGCCAATTCAACGCAATGCTCGATTGATCGCCATGTTGGATTGTGTGCAATCTTTTGCTAAATGCGCCATCAAAAATGAATACACATTGCCTATTATTGACGAGGGCTTTGCCATTGATATAAAAGAAGGTCGCCACCCGGTGATCGAGCATCAGTTGGAATTAGGCGAAAGCTATATTCCAAACGATGTATACCTAGATAAAGAAACACAGCAAGTATTGATGATTACTGGTCCAAATATGGCCGGTAAGTCAGCCTTACTTCGTCAAACGGCTTTAATTTGTCTGATGGCTCAAATGGGATCCTTCGTTCCTGCTAAGTCCGCCAAGATCGGTTTGATTGACAAGGTGTTTACAAGAGTCGGAGCATCTGATAACATCTCCTCTGGTGAATCAACCTTCATGGTAGAGATGAATGAGACCGCGAGTATTATGAACAACATTTCAGATCGCAGCTTAATACTACTGGATGAAATTGGACGTGGTACTTCAACCTATGATGGTGTTTCCATCGCTTGGTCTATCGCTGAGTATCTACATAACAATGGTATGGCACAACCCAAAACCTTGTTCGCCACGCACTATCACGAACTAAACGAGCTAACCAATAAGTTCGATAGAATCAAAAACTTCAGCATCGCCACAAAAGAAGTAGGGCAGAAGGTCATCTTTTTGCGAAAGCTAATACCAGGAGGAAGTAACCACAGTTTTGGTATCTACGTAGCAAAGATGGCAGGAATGCCCAAGTCAATCGTCAAACGTGCCGATCACATCCTCAAGCAACTCGAGCACAATAGGATTGATAGCAATGCGCTAGGTGCAAAAGAAAAGGACATCAAACAAAAGTTAAAAGCACTTCCTGCAGAGCAAATGCAGTTGACGATGTTTAATGCAATAGATCCTCGTGCCGAAAAGTTAATGGAAGCAATGGAGGATTTGGATGTCAATACTTTGACACCGATTGAAGCTTTAATGAAGTTGAATGAAATGAAGGGACTGATCTCTGAAGATTAAAATTTAAACTGGAAATAATATATTCTTGTTTTAGTTTTCGTTTATGGATTATATCAATTTTTGCCTGAGTTATTAAAACTTAGACTTGAATAAAAAGTCTTGTAATTCATGCTTTTAGTCTTACTAATTTAAAATAGAATCACTTTGCTTTCTTGCTTGCTATTCATTAGTAGACACCTCTCTGTTATATAGTTAATGTTTTTTGTACAAAAAACGACTATAATCTTTTTCTAAGCCCTTTTATTGAAAAACTCTGATGGTATTATCGTAATATAGTCACAGGATGAAACTTAATTATTAATCATATAAACTAACAAAATCATGAAAAGAATCTTTACTTCCTTAGTGGCTATGCTATTATTACTAAATATTAGCTTTGCTCAAACCTCTTTAACTGAAGCAGTTGACTTCGATGTAACAACTGTTCATGGTGAAGAATACAACCTATTTGCTTTACTAGATGAAGGAAAGCACGTAATCATTGATTTCTTCTTTACAACTTGTCCTCCATGTATAGCGTCAGTACCAACTGTAAATGATTCATACGAAAAGTATGGATGCAACAAAGGAGATATTGTATACCTTGCGATTGATGCTGGTGATACAAATGCAGAAGTACTTCAGTACGAAACAGACCACGGAGGATTATTGCCTTCAGTAAGTGGAACAGAAGGTGGAGGAGATGCAGTAGTTGGTAGTTATGGTATTGGGGCTTTTCCAACTGTAATTCTAATTGCTCCTGATCGTTCTATCTTAAGTCAGGATATCTTTCCTGTGACTGAAACTAACTTGGATGCAGCAATTACTGGTGCTGGTTTGACAGAAAACTCTGATGCATGTAGCCTTACAAGTAGCATTTACGATTTAGATAAAAACGTTGCTGAAATCGTGAGCGTTTTCCCTAATCCTGTGTCTGAATTTACAAACCTACAGTTCTCTGTTCCTGCTACAACTGACATCACTATTGAAGTTTTCAATATGATGGGACAGAAAGTAAGTACTGTTTCTAGCGAAACTTATGCTGCTGGATTACACAATGTTGAAGTACCTGTAACAGAATTGGCTAATGGTGCTTATACGATTAATCTTACTTCTCCAGAAGGAGTTGTTGCGGTATCTAAAATTTCTGTATTGAAGTAAATTTTAGTTGCTCAGATATTGCTGAAGTTGTTTTTAACTCTTGGTAATAGATGACTTTATTTGGTTAGAATATGGTTTAGGCAACGTTTACTAAACTTTTAAAGTTTAGTAAACGTCTATTCTTACAAGCGCTTACCAAATGAAATCACATTCTGTAAATAAAAATCCCAAATAGTTATCCTTGATAATTATTCGGGATTTTTTTTTGCACTTTTGGTTGTAGAATTTGTTTGATGATATTTGTTGAAAAGGTTTGAAGGGCATAAGGTTAGAAGAATACATATTACACCATCGCTGAGCCTGCTCACAATTCGTCCTTTAATTATCAACCTTAACTTCCCTCAATAAAAAGAAAACCCGAACTCTGAATAATCAAAGTTCGGGTTCGCTTTTGCTTTTATCCATTTAATGAATACAAAGCGATATAAATCATTCTGATTAAAATTCAGAATGAAATTGAATTACTTCAACATTAATTTCTTAGTTACAAAACCATTTTCCAAGTATACCTTCATGATGTACATACCAGAAGCTTGGTTGTTTAATTCAATCGTTTTGTGAGTTTGATTAATGTCAGTAATTGAAGACATTAATTTACCATCCATGTTGTAAACTTCAATTCTGTTAAGTGTTTCATTGTTGTCAGTAGAAACAGTTACGAAACCTAAAGCTGGGTTAGGAGCAACAGCAACTAAGTTGTCAGCCAACTTAACTTCATTTACGTTAGTAGACTCGCATCCTAGAGCTAATGTCTTACAAGCACGAGGAATAACGTAAGCCATAACCTCAGCAATGTTAGCTCTTGATTTTTCAGCAGACATACCTTCATTCAAAGCAAGACCTTGATCGTGGAAAGTTCCTCCTGATGGATGAGGCAACTGGTTCCATGGAACTCCGTTTGGAAAGTCAGGTAGAATTGGAGGAGACAAAGCAGAAGGATCCCACCAGTTGATCACAACACCTTCGTCAATACCATTACTGTTAGGTGGCTTAAACCAAGAGAAGCTACCTTCGTAGTAATCATGACCAGCCATAGCAGCACCATCTTGAGCAGCCATAGTAACAGCGTCATTTAAATTAAGATCTTTCCATCCTTGGTTGATTCCTGATGCTTCTTGGATGGCACCAATTTGTTGTAATCCTTGAACACGAGCAATTGGGTCACCTGTTGTAGGAACGATAAGAACAGCATCGTCGTAAGGAGCGAAAATGTCATTAATAGATTGAACAGAAATAATTGGAATTGTTTGATCAGCTAACCAAGATACATCTCCAAGTGCACCACCTATATTAACGGCTAACTGGAAGTCGTTTGAATAACCAGGATGGTTAACGTAGTTAGAAGTATCACCAGGAGGAAGACCAAAATTAGCATCTGGTACGATAGTAAGTACTTCTCCGTTTACATCACCGTGGTGAGGAGGAGCAATCATTGGCGTGTCAGGAACACCATCTTGACCAGGTACACCGTCAGAAGGAGGACCAATGAAAAGGTCTAACAAGAATTTACCTGGACCATTCGTAGTGGTAATGATCTCTTGGAAATCATCTAGACTCGCTAATCCAAGAACAAGGTAACCACCTGTTCCAAGACCCCAACAAGTAATTTTAGAATCATCAACTCCAAATTGGTTGCCACCTTCAGCATCTTTTTTGAAATAACGGATCGCAGCACGTCCATCTTGGATACCTCTATATGCTGCTTGAATCAAACCAAGCGCTCTTTCTGGCTGAGTTTCAGCTAAAGGATTCCAACCTCCTCTGTAACTAACAGAAGCAGCAACAAAACCTCTACGTGCTAACTGTGTACAAATTTCTACTGCTGATGAGTCAGTCTTTGTACCTGCGATTTGCCCATTCGTTACATTCGGTAAAAAGTTTCCTGTATGGAAAACCAGTACAAGCGGTCTTTCAGTTTGAGTATCGCCATCCGGCTCGTATACATCCATAACAAGAGGCTGCTTGAATATGCTTCCTGTACTTGGAACGGTAATAACTGTTCCGTTAAAGCCATAAAGAACATTTGACGTAACAGTGACGTCTGTAAAAATTTCTTCATCATACCTTTGAGCCTCACTAGAGTAGGACAGCAGCATGAATACCATTGCGGTAAGAATTGTAAAAATTCGTTTCATAATTTTTTATTATTTAAGTAATTGAAAATGTAAGTATATATTTTGGGGATATAAAAGTAATATATTTAATACGTACAAAGTACATGATTAAGCTGAGAAGTTGTTGAAAAACTTCAAAAATGCCGTCAAGATGAGATTTTTAGTTGAATTCTATAGCTTTTTTAACACTCTTAGCGCCATTGGAATAGATATCCAGAGCTAGTTTGGCTAACCCGGACTGGATTTCTCCAGAACTCAAAATCTATCTTTCTTTTGGCTTTTTTTAAGCTGTTCGTCTTATTGAAAAAGTAAGACGAACAGCTTTTTAATTTTCTTTATCAATCTGATTACTTCCTTTTCTTAGGCTCATATGTTAATGAAATATAAGCTAGTCGACCTATTCTCGGTCCACCATATGTTTGGAAGTTTTGCTTATTTAAGATGTTTGATGCACCGATTTTAACCGTAGTGTTAAGTTTAGGGATTCCAACATTAAACTGTGCGTCTAGCATGTCGTAAGTTGGAATGAACCCCGTAAATTGGGGAGAACCTTCAAACAAAAATCCTTCAATCCATTTGTAGTTGATGTTAAAACCTACGTGTTTGATCTTTCTGCTTCCTAGGTTAATTGTCATGTTTCTAGCACCAAATCCTAGATTGAATTTGTGTTCAGGAGTATTGAAAGCAGGAATAATTGGATCATCCGTAAATGTTTTATTTAATCTATTCCAAGAGTAATTAGCTGAAATCGCATAAACCTTTGCAAAGTAATAATTAAAACCGACGGAAAAACCTTGTGTAGTTACTCTGTTATCTGAGTTAGCAGCATATCTGAAAACATCCAAATCTCTTAAGAATCCAAGGTTGTCCAATTGGACATCAGCACCAATTTTAAACCCAAGGAAATTATTGTAAATACTGTAGTAATAACCAGCATCAATGAAGAGGTTTTGGAATAAGGTAGTCCTAAATCCAACTTCAAATGTTTGCACCTCTTCTGGTCTCACCGGATTGATATCAAACGAATCTAAAATACCAGGCATTGGATTGGCAAAATAATCTCCTAATGATTCTATAGTCACCAAATTTCGTACAGTATCTAAGGTTCCTGATAGGGTAGCACGACCTACGTCCAAAAATAAATATTGATCACTTAAGGTTGGGTTACGAATCGCAGAGGAGTAAGAGAAACGGAAGAAGTTATTTTTTGATGGCGTGAAAACTAGTGAAGCAGCAGGGGAAATTAACCAATCAAAATTTTCATTCTTATCAGCACGCATGGCAAGACTTCCTTTCATTTTATTTTGGAAGAATGATTTCTCAATTCCACCATACATACCAAATTCAGAGTTGGTAATTTTTACGTCTGCCGTATCTCCAAATACAGTTCCTTTTGATTCAGGTGTGTACAATCTATAGTTTGATCCAACTGTAATCTTATCCGTCCAAGTAGGCGTGAATATGTATTCACCATGAACATGATAAAGCGCTGAGTTGTCATAAAACTTCGTACCACCTTCACTTCTTAATGTGCTAGTGATGCGCTTAAATTCTTCGTCAAAACGGTCGGTACCAGGCTCAAAGAAAGGAACGGCCATGGAGCCAGGTGTTTGAGCACCGTCATTTGCATAGGCAGCAGCTTCAGCATGCCAGCCAGCGATTAAACTTGCGTTATCATTAATCCATTGATTGGCACCATCAACATCAAAATTAGTAATAATTTCATAAGTTATTGGATCAAACGTTACCTCCAGTTTCGGATAATCACTTTCTTCGATAAGCGGATTAATTTGATCTTGCCAATAGTCAGCATAGTCAACAGACCACTCATCATTTGCCTTCGAACTCTCCTGTAGCCTGAGGGCTGTAAAGTATGGATCATAAGAATCACCAGCTCTAGTACGCGTTGTAAATGCACGTAGGAAGAACTTGTTTTTCTTTCTCAATTCTAATCTATTTTGAAAGAAGGTAATACCCTTTAAACTAAAGCGATTATCACCTTGGTAAACCGTTGTTCCTGAACCAAAACTAGAGGAAACAATAACTTCAGGTGACTGTTCTGCTAAACCTGGTTTTAATCTAAAATGCAGAGCTGCATTCGCTTTGGTATTACGGGTATTGTAATCTGCAATATCAATTTCATTGTAACCATTACGATACCATTTACCTAAAAGACTTGCTGGGTTATCTACTGTAAAATCAGAGAAGTCATTTCTACTTTGAAATTCATCACCATAGGTGTTTACAGCGTCAAATCCACCAGGATTACTGGCATCTACAAGAGAACCATCTACAGGGTCATAATTATCAGCTTCCCAATCATTGGCTCTTAGGTATTCAAAGTTTAGCTTGTAAGCAAAAAACGGATTTCCTTCTTTATTGTTAATGGCGTCTCCCCATCTAATCGCAGATTTGAACATACCACGTTCACCCATTTTAGCCATAGCAGATAAGCCATTGTGATAAAATGGATCTTTTGTTTCCATAGCTATTACTCCATTAAATGCATTAGGACCGTAGAAAGCTGAACTTGCACCAACTACGAGTTCTACTTTATTGATATCTAGCTCGGATGTCCCAAGGAAGTTACCCAATGAAAAGTTAAGTCCGGGGGCTTGATTATCAATACCATCAATGGTTTGTAATGAACGAACAGGGCTGGTACTATTGAAACCTCTTGTGTTCACCACTTTAAACCCAAGACTGGCAGCGGTAAGGTCTACTCCTTTAAGTGCTCCAAGACCATCATAAAAATCTGCAGCAGGTGTTTCTTTAATGGCAATATTGTCAAGCGCTTCTACTGTAAGTGGCGATTCTTTTTGTTTATCTGAAACTCTACTTGCGGTGACTTCCACGCCAGTAATCGTGACTACATCTTCTTCAAGACCAATGTTAAGTCGCTTATTGTCAACGACTTCGACTTCTTTAACAGCGTATCCCAAATAAGAAACGACTAGCGTAACCGGAAGTGGTTCATTAATGGTAAGGGTAAAAGAGCCGTCCCAATCGGAGGCAGTTCCAGATGAAGTACCCTTGATAACGATGGTCGCACCAATTACGGGATCGTTGAGTGCTGCGTCAATGACCATACCTTTGACGGTGGTTTGAGCGGATAGCTCAATTGTACATAGTAAAAGTAGTAATCCAAAGAGGATAGTTGTGTGTAAATTACGGATCATGTAAAATTATTTAACTAGGTTTTCTAAAATCAGTTCAATGTAATGAAAAAAATTGTGATTTTAGATAATCTAAAGGGTACATTTTACATGTATAAAGGAACTTTTTACAAGAGAAATATTTACTTAATAATCTACTTTAAGCTGTAAACAGCATTATACGTATTTTAAACGTTGTTATACGATTGTCGTTTTGGGCCGGGATCAGGTTCTTTGATACAGCAATTAAGGTTGTATCGTTTATATTTAGCTGTAGCTAAACGTGGAATCTAACAAAATTTTCCCAAATGATTTTAAGAAATGGGAAATCAAGACTAGTATGCACAGGCGTTATCACGAAGTTTTATCTGCTCTAGCTTTTGCCAGATTTCTGTGCCAAAGGCTTTTGGTGAAAACTTAAAAAGAAGGATAGACTTTTTCGCTTGTTCGCAATAATGCTTTTCTGCTGTTACATTTAAAATCATTTTCTTTTTGGTAATAAATGCATCATAGATATTGAGCGTTCCCGTGAATTTGGTAAGGCTATTGTCTCCTTCTTTTTGTTGGATATTTGCGATTGTCTTTGGCAGAACCAGTTCTTTATCTTTGTTAACTACATGCATTAAACCATCAAAGTAGTTTTGCAGATCACTTGCAACTTTTGCTTTTGATAGTTTAGTGTCCAGGTCAACTTTCCATGCGAAAGTGTAGGACCAAAATTCATTGCTTTCCATATCTCTCCAGCCTTTTGGAAAATGCGCCTCTTCAGTTCCTTGGTAATTTAATTCTTTTGCAAAATGTAAAGGGAAAACGAAAATTTCTTTTGTCCAACTCTTATCCGTTTTTAGGAGATATAAACTTTCTTTATCAATATCAATTCCTAATTCTTTCAGCATCTTTAATCCGTTTTCATTCTTGGGATTGAGTCGTACAGATTTGGTGTAATTTTTTATTGCTTCTTCTTTGTTCCCAAGGGCTCTTTGTATTTCGCCAAGGCTATCATAGAGATTGAATGCGTTAGGAAAAGCGGCAATTCCAAGTTTGAGTACTTCGATGGCTTCCGCACCACGATTGGTATGCAATAGGTCATAGCTGATCATGTTCATTTCTCGCTCGTCGAGATAATATGTTTCGTTCGCTTTAACTTTTTCATAGTGGGCGATACCCTTTGTGATACCACTGTCGTTTATACTTTTCAATAAGGCATCTGCGACTGATCGCTTAGGAAGGTCATAGGTTTTATCATACAAAATTGCGCTGATGGCTCTACTCATTTCATACATAGGAGCAGAACCAGTATTGTTCAATATGAAAATGGAGGACTGATCAGCAGGGATGCGAAAGACTAGTGAAGTAAAGCCATTTATCACACCGTCATGATCAATGGTGTTGATTCTGTCGTTTGTATTTCCGAGTCTATTTGAACTAATATTCCAACCGTACCCATAATGTTGCCCCCAAGATGGAATGTGCTTTTCAAAAAGTAGATCCATGTATTTTTTTGGTAACAATTTAGAAGTATACAAAGCTCGATCCCAAAGATATAGGTCTTCAACTGTTGAATACATACCACCTGCTGTAAAAGCAACTGACATATCGATATAACTGGAATTGACAAAAATACCTCCTTGTTTATGGTAGCCAGTGGCTCTGTTATTTAGTAAGGTTTCATGATTATCATATCCCGTGTTTTCCATTCCAAGTGGAATCAGTATTTTTTCTTGTAAAACTTCTCCAAATGATTTTTCTGTGATTTTTTCAATGATAGCACCCAAGATCGCATAGCCAGAATTGCTATAGCTAAATCGGTTCCCTGGTTTAAATTGGAGGGTGGAATCTGAAAATGTTTTTAGTAATTTGCTAGGAGTATAAGTATTACGCATCATGTCTCTGTAACCAGAAAATGAAGTATAATTTTGAAGACCAGAAGTATGACTTAGTAGATGGTGGATATTTATTTGGTCGCCATTTTCTTTGGGATAGCTAGGTAAGTAGTTAGTGATTGGTACATCTAAAGCTAGCTTGTTTTCTGCAACTAATTGCATGATCAGCATCGCTGTAAATTGTTTGGTAACGGAGGCCAATCTAAACTTTGTGTCAGTTTGGTTTGGGATATCCCACTCCATATTTGCCATTCCAAAAGCTTTCTTGTAAATAACTTCACCTTTTTTTGCTACGAGAATGGAGCCATTGAATTTCCCATATTCGGCGTAGGTACGCACCAAGTCATTGATTTTATCAACCTGGCTTTGTTGGCTCGATTGGGTATTGTTACTTTTCGTAATTGTCTTGGATTGTCCAATGCAAGAAGTTGCTAAGGATAAACAGAAAAGTATGAGGTAAGTCTTTGAGAAAGTATGAATTTTATCCATGGTTTATTTTTTCTCAAAGCTATGTTAACAGTCCATGTTATGCCTTAAACTATTGTAAAATAGTGTAAATGAAATGTAAATCTTACCAAATTTGTGATGATATCATTCTTTTACAACAGTCACCTTTTTAATAAACGTCTGATACTTACTAGTCAACTTAACAAAATAAATCCCACTAGATAAAGAAGTAAGATCAATCGTAGGCTCAGCAATATCCGACTGAATAAGCTCCTGTCCAATACCATTGATCAGACTTATACTAAGTACCTCCTCCAAGTCACTATTCCAATTAACGAGTATTTGATTATTTGCAGGGTTAGGGAAAACTTTGATGGAGTTTTCAAATTGTTCATTATGATAATCTACTGAAGAGATTCGCGCGCTTACTGTTTTTGAAAGATTGATGGTGCCATCAAAATCTTTTTGTGCTAATCGGTAGTAATAAGTGATGTCCTGATCCACCTTATTGTCAGTTGCCTGATAATGACTGAAAGTATGGGTGGTTCCCTTTCCTTTAATCCAGTCGACTTTAGTAAATGATTTTCCATCAAGGCTACGTTCAACAAAGAAGCCTTCGTTGTTTTCTTCAGCAGCAGTTGTCCATTCCACAACAATATCGTTTTTGGCAGATCTTGCCTTTAGCTCAACTAATTCAATGGGTAAAGTTGTTGATAGTTCTACAAATGTAATTTCTCCATTGCAATTGGTATTGGCAGATGTATTGTCTATTGTGATGGTATGTCCTAATTGATTGTAGCCTGTAGTGGGTTCCCAAGGGTCACTGTTGTCAGGGAGTTTGTTGGCTAATCGAATTGAGTATTCCGGTAACTGTGATAGTGCTGTCATTGGGTCAGGTAGATTTAACAAAACAGTGTAGGTTCCAGTAGGCATATCACTAGGAATACATAAAGTTTCATTGATATTATAAATCGAATTATTAGCAAACCAAAAACGCGGATCGTCAGTTAAGTCTGCCAGCCAAACCTCTGAAGTAGCCGTGTTTCGTAACATTATTTCTACGTCACGCTCGTTGTAAGGAGAAGCATAGCCAAGATTCTTTAAATTAATGTCGATGTTAATAATCTGATCTGGTTGCGCAGCATCACTGAAGGTGCCATCTTGTAACTCAAAGCGATAGCCCAATCGTTGTTTTATTTCATCCATACAACCTCCTGTTTCCCAATCATTATTTACGTCATTATTGTATTGTGCATTCAGATAAGAATAGTGCATCCGTTCTAATTCGGTATCTCCGTAGGCTAATGGATCAGAGGATGCACAATCATTTTGAGGGCTGTAACCATCACTACAGGTTTCTCCACCAACCACTACAAATTGGCTATCGTCTGCCATGTAAGGTTTTAGGTTTGTGGTATCAGACATTGAACTAGAACTGGAATTTCCATAATCAGTAAAGGTTCCAAAATCATCCGCACTAGCGAGGATGCAATCGTTGTGGAATCCTAATCTTGCTTTATCTGTTCCTAAAAATGCTTCGGCAAGTGTCAGGGCAGGGGAATCGGTCAAGGCATTGATTCCATAGATTGCTCTTTGCTTTTGTTGAGGGTATCGAACTTGTACCATTCTTTCTACTGGAACCGCATCCAACAAAGCATCTACGACTTCTATTCTATCTGACCAGTTTGCGTCAAGCAATTTAAAATCAGGACCTTGAGAAGCATCTCCAAAAAAGTCCGTATAATAATTCTCACCCCACACGCCAACTAAGCCCATTTGAACGGAAGCAATGACATCCTTATTCGTTTCTAAAATTGGTGCTAACTGCCCAAGATGTGTAAGTACCCAACTTTTAGCAGCATCTCCATAGGGTGGACAGATCCAACTGGAACAGCCATCAGGATTTACTTCGTCGGTATATGCGAATCTTGGAATTATTTTTACACCTGCTAGACGGGCTGTATTGAAGTCCGTTTGGATATTGTCTAGATACGTCTGCGAAATGTTGGCAGTCTTAAAATCTTCCAAGAAAAAATATCTAAACACCAAAGTGCTATAAATTGAATATGAGGCAGAAGCTGGCGTATGAAGTTGGCGATATCCTTCTAGCGTAGCTTGATCTAATAAAGTATAATTGGAAGAACGGGTTTCTGAATAGCGATAAAAGCCGCGTTCTGGATTGGCGAAATTATCAGTTGACGGTAAATAGGAGATCGTTGTTTGTGCACTAATGCTTACGTAGATGAAAAGGAATGCGAACAGATAAAGGTATTTATGCATGGTTAGAGGTTTATTAATTAAAGCTGTTAAATAGCTTCAATCACAACAAGATATAAAAAACTATGAAACTGTGGTAAGAAAATTAATGCTTAAAATTTTCTACTTTACCACCAGAACAAATTTCCCACCAACCTCATCATCCCAATAAAATTCTGGAGCTCGACTAGCATCAAATTCCTTTTGTCCATCCATCAACTCCATTCGATAATTCCAAGAAACCAAATACTTTCCAGGTTGATCAAAATCAAACCATTCACTTAAATCGATACTATGTTGCAACTGCCCATCTGGGGCTAGTAATTTATAAGAAGGTGTTGGTTCGCTTTTGAGATCATTGGAATTGAGATTTTGCTTTTTCTTGGCTTTCAATTTCTTTCCATTATGGACAACCCTAAATCGAAGTCGATCAAAAGTAG
>CALGLS010000125.1 GCA_937959375.1 uncultured Saprospiraceae bacterium | reverse complement strand
CAGTTTAGTTGCAAAAAACATACCAAAGGAGTCTATTTCGACATAGTTGTTTTACAATAAGTTCGAATTAAAGTTTAGCCGAAATAGCCTCTCCATGTTATGCGGACTCATTGAAGATATTTTATTAAACAACCTAATTATGTAAGGTGGCACCACAGAAGAGTAACTTACATAGTTAACCCCATTTACAAAACGGGGAGCGGAAAAATAAAAAACCCGGACAATGCAAGCATCATCCGGGCCATATAAAGAGGAATAAATCCTTTTTTACTTATTAATCTGAATAACAGCATTGTTGCTATCACCAGTACCAGCTCCCTCGTAATTAATACGATCTTCATCGATACCGCGACTCTTCAGATAATCGTACACTGCTCGCGCACGTACATCATCCAACGAAACTTCCTTGCTGCCTTTGTATGAACTCTTTTCGTTTTCCTTGATATATCCGTAGACATCAACGTTAACGTTCTTACATCCTTTCATACAAACAACTAGATCGTCAAGAGACTTTCTTGCTTTGGTATTCAGTCGGTTCGTATTTTTCCCGAAGCCTACATTATCAAATGTAAAACGCTTAGGATAAGTACTCTCCGGATCACTCAAGTAATCACAAACTGCACCTCCTGAAGATCCTTCTGCCAACTTATAGGTACCTGCGTCAGGACAAACTGCTGTCTTAACTGGAGGCGGAGGAGGCGGAGGAGTTACAACTGGTGGTTTAACTACCGGTGGCGGTGTTTTCGCACATCCATCACAACCTCTTAGTAAGAATAGTAATAATGGAATGAGCAATAACAATAGCCACCACCATGACCAACATCCTTTTTTAGTAGCTGCCGCTGCTGCTACTGGAGGTGGTGCTACTGGCTTCACCTTCTTTGGAGGAGGTGGCGGTGGTACAGGCTTTACCTTCTTCGGCTCCTTTTTAGGAGGAGGTGGCGGAGGAGGAGTTTCTGCTACAACTTTCTTTGGAGGAGGAGGTGGTGGAGGTGGCGGTGTTGCCTTAACCTTCGTTGCTGCTAATGCCGCTGCTGCTGCTGCCGCTGCCGCCGCTGCTGCTTTTTTGTCAACAACTGGTGCAGGTGGAGCTAGTTTTTGCAAACAGCTACGTCCAACTTCACGTCCAGATTTATCTTTTAACACATCCATGAAGTACTTACCTCTTTCTAGTTTGGTGTACATGCTAGGCGTGTTCGCAAATTTAATAACACCCGCTAACTCTTCGTCGCGTGTTTTTGCATCAACGAAACCTTCACTTCTTAATCGAACGCTACCGTCTTTGTTGTAAAGTGCAAAGTAGAACAAACCGTTTTCGTGCTTAAAGAGCGCAATGTTATTCTCTTTATCATTAACAGTTCTTCCTGCATATTCTTTACAAGGTAAGTAGTCGTCTTCCTTATCCGTTGGTTTTGGTGGAGGAGGTGGAGGAGTTGCTTTCGCTTTTTCTATTTTAGCGAAGTTAGAAGCTTTCGCAGTTTTCGTAGTAGTCGTTTTAGTAACTACTTTTTCAGTCGCTGCAATTGCAGGGAATGCAGCTGCGAGTAAGGCCATATTAGCACCTACTTTTGCACCATCTTCCATGTAGCAAGATCTAGCAATTTCCTGATTGTTACCAGCACGTAAAACGTAGTAGTGGTATTTACCATCCATGGCAGTTTCCTTCTTCCATCGCTCTGCGATACCAGCATTCTTTTTTACAGAAGCCATTCCGTTTTCACGAGCTGCAGGTGTTTTGTAACCTTCAGAACGTAATAATGGATTACCGTCTTTGTCATTGTAAGCAAAGTAGTATTCGCCAGTCTCATCATCTCTGAATGTATTGAATCCAACTCTACCAGCATAAGCTTCACATGGTAGGTAGTCATCTTTTACTGGGCTCGTAACCTTAGGTGCTTTTGATGATTTCGCTGCAAGTGCTGCCGCCGCTGCTGCTGCTGCCGCTGCCGCCGCTGCTGCTTTGTCCGACTCAATTTTAGCTGCCGCTGCTGCTTCTGCCGCTGCTTGCTCAGCTGCTAACTTAGCTGCTGCTGCTTTTTCTGCTGCCAATTTCTCTGCCGCTGCTCTGTCTGCTGCAGTTAGATCAAATTTAGCTGTGTTCCATACTTTAGTCATCTCAGCTTGAGAATCGTAGTAGCAAGATCTAGCAATCTCTTGATTGTTACCAGCACGTAAAGCGTAATAGTGGCGCTTACCATTCATTACGTCACGAAGTACCCAACGCTTATCATCACCTGCATTTTTCATCACAGATTCGATACCATTGTCACGAGCTGATTCACTAGTGTAACCTTCACTTCTTAGAAGTACATCACCATTGCTAGCATTGTAAGAGAAGTAGTGTTCTCCAGCTTCAACGAATTTGTTGAATCCAGGATTAGAGTTTTTGTACTTATCACAATCTAGGTAATCGTCCTCTGGTGCTTCAACATTTGTAGCTAAAACAGGAGCCGATCTTGATATTTCAACTGGTTCTGAAGTAGAAGTAACCCTCGAAACAGCTGCTAAAGGAGCAGCCTTTTGAGCTCCTGGTTTTGGATTCAAACTGTTTTGTGTAGCTGACATGCTAGCCATCATCGCTGCTTCATTATCGAAGAAGCAAGATCTTGCAATTTCTTGATTGTTGCCAGCACGTAAAGCATAGTAATGGTGCTTGCCGTTCATTACTGAACCGGTAACCCATCTTGCTTCGTTAGGAGAATTTTTCTTAACGGATTCGATTCCGTTGTCTCTAGCTGCTTCAGATTTGTAACCCTCAGATCGCAATAGTGTGTCACCATTGCTAGCGTTGTAAGAGAAATAATGTTCACCATCTTCTGTGAATTTATTGAAGCCAGCAGGTTTGCCAGCATAAGATTCACAAGGTAGGTAATCGTCTTGTTTCGGTGGTTTTGCCATATGAGTAGATTTTAAAGTTTCTGATTTAGTATCTATTGAAGCTGCGCCAACGCCACAAGCCAATAGTTTGATAGCTGCCTCCATCTCATCTTTCTCAGCGTAGAACAAACTACCACGTCCAACAGATTTACCTTCTGCATTTACTACGTAAAAATAGTGTTTACCATTTTTAGTAGTTCTTCTGTCGTAGTTTTTTTCGTGTGGAGCTAAAGCAGAAAGTTGCTTCAGACCTTCATTCAAATCTGCTTCAGTTGCATATCCTCTAACATCACCATTGATCAAAACAGCTTTGTCTTCTTTTGATTTGAATACAAAGTAGTAACGTTCGTTACCACCACTTTGGAAAGTATCGTAAGTGATTTCACTACAAGGGTAGCTCAATCCTTGAGAAATGTATCTTCTTTCAGCAGCAGGCTTTGCTTCCTTGCTTGCTTTTTTACGTTTTCTAGTTCCACCAGTTCCTTGTAACCAAGCCATCGCTCTGGTCATTTCCTTTTTGGTGTCAAACCAACGGCTAGTCGCAATCTCTTGCTTGTTGCCAGCGATTAGATTGAAGTAGTGCTTACCGTTAGGGTGTACCATTGGTACATAACGGTCTTCATTCTTTACGTTCTTTTTAACGGATGCGATACCATTGTCACGACCAGATACTGATGTATAATCTTCACTGATTAATACAGGTGTACCATCGTGGTTAACTGTAAAGTAATGCTTGTCTCCGTCAGAAAAGGAATCAAATCCGTAGTCTGTTCCTGCAATGCGCTCTTGATAAAAACCTAGTGGCTTATATTCTTTATAGATAGGACCGCTTGCTTTAGTAGGAGTAGGGCTAGCTGTCTTTGCTCCACCTGCAGCAGCTGCTTTTACAGAAATGGCATTAGGAATTTCTACTCGACAAAGGTCGATCATTTTGTCCATCTCACCTTCTGAATCAAATGGTACACTTCTAGCAATCTCCTGATTATTGCCAGCACGGATGATGAATTGATTGTTACCATCCTCTGAAAGCTTCTTATAGCGATCGGGGTTGGAGGAGTTCTCTATTACAGACCGAATACCGTTGAAGCAGGCATCTTTTTCTGCATAGGCTTGGCTTTTCAAGACAACATCTCCACCGTCAGTCTGAAACTGAAAGTAGAACTTGTTTTCTTTTTTCGTTCGAAAGGCACGATACCTCATAGTTTTGTATGAAATTAGTTATTAAATGTATTTGAAAATCTTACAGCACATATTGAAAAAAGGCCGCAATTAATATGCTCTAGTTTGTAGACGTTTTTATATTGAAAAGTATCATAATTTCAAAGGGAAACTACACGTTTTGGCCCTATTTATAGGCTCTTTTCCAAAAAAGTTTCAAATGGTAAGGCTGGAATAGTATATTTTAAATATTTGTTTCTCAGTAATTTAGACCTAATTATATAATCGGCATTCAGTATGTACGATTGATTCTATGGGATTAGAATTCGTTGAAGTCGATCAAAAATAGTAAAAGATGGGAGAAAAACAAACATATTACGGCTTATCTTTATGTGAGTTGAGTGTGTGAAAAATGGAAAAATTCGCCTAGGGAAGGGGAAAATAGTACGTTTTTGAACTGAATTAGGTTGATTTTAGAGGAGATATGTACGAATCTGCCTTTCCAGCATTTTTTGAGCTTTATACTTATTTTTTACCCTTTAAATGGGATCAACATTAACGTTGACTCTTACGGTCGAAAAACCCTTTTGACTTTGCATAAAATGGGTGGCCTCAGTGATGAGTTGCTTAGCCATTTTAATGGTATTTGCATTGCGCTCCAACTTGATCAATAACTTAAGGATATATTGATTTCTAACTCTCGATACCCCAGGTACAGCAGGGCCGAGGACACGCGTTCCGAGACTTTTTTTCAGAACCTTCGTTAAAACTTTAGTGGCTTCATTAAGTATATCCGCTTTTATATGTTTTATGGTCAATTCAATCAGTCGATGATAAGGAGGGTAGTCAAAAGAGTGACGTTCATCAATTTCTCTTAAAAAGAAATGTGGAAAATCATTGTGTAAAACTTCATCCAAAACAGGATGGGTTGTGTTAAACGTTTGAATCAGTACTTTTCCTTGTTTGTGTTTTCTTCCTGCTCGACCACTCACCTGTGTGATAAGTTGAAAGCCTCGTTCGTTAGATCGAAAATCAGGAAACTGTAAGATATGGTCAGCACTCAACACACCTACAATCCCAACATTATCAAAATCTAGTCCCTTCGTCACCATCTGCGTTCCTACCAAAATGTCGATGCGATGTTCTTCAAAATCATTGATAATTCTAGATAAAGAATGCTTACCTTTTGCAGTGTCGAAATCCATTCGTCCCACTCTCGCTTCTGGTAAGTAGATTTTTAATTCGTCTTCTACCTTTTCTGTCCCATAACCCTTTTGTGCTAATTTTAAATTTCCGCAAGCTGGACAAGATTTTGGAACCGGTACCTGATAACCACAGTAATGGCATCTCAAATTGTTTGTGAACATATGTAAAGTCAAGCCAACATCACATTGTGTACACTGACTACTCCAGCCACAATCTCCGCACATAAAAGTAGGTGCATATCCTCTTCTGTTTTGAAAAAGAATAGCTTGTTCGTTTCGCTTTAGGGCTTCTTCTAATTCAGTTAAAAGTACAGAGCTAAAAAGTCCTTTTATCGTTTTCTTTTTTGTTTCCTCTTTTAGATCAATTAAAACAACCTCTGGCATTTTGAGACCACCAAATCGTTCTGGCATTTCTACCAGACCATATTTTTTTTGTGTAGCGTTGAAGTACGTTTCGATGGATGGGGTAGCAGTACCTAGCAATACTTTTGCATCACAAAGATGCGCTAAGTAAATCGCTGCATCACGCGCATTGTATCGAGGTGCAGGGTCTGCCTGTTTGAAAGAGGTATCGTGTTCTTCATCCACAATGATGAGTCGTAGATTCTTAAATGGTAAAAACAAACTCGAACGCGCACCGAGTATAATTTTCTTTCCTTCAATGATCTTTTTCCACAGTTCTACTCGCTCATTGTTGTTGAGTCGAGAGTGATAAACAGCCACGTCATCACCAAATATTTTTTGAAGACGTGTTATGATTTGAGTGGTTAAGGCAATTTCTGGCAACAGATAAAGCACTTGTTCACCTCGATCAATGGCTTCTTGGATTAACTCTACGTAAACTCTTGTCTTTCCACTTCCAGTCACACCATGTAATAGGGTGGTGCTCTTTTCCAGAAAACTTTCTTTGATCTCCTTGAGTGCTTTGATTTGTTGATCGGTTAGTTTATGGCTGTCGACCACATCTTCCTCGTAAGCACCAAGGCGACTAACTTCTTTTTCATACAATTCAAAAACGTTTTTCTTAACCATGGCCTTAATGACCGATGCATCAACATTGGATGCTTTGATCAATTCGGAACGACGAATGACAGGTTGGTTTCTAGACATCTGAACAAAAGCCATTAGCGTTTCTACCTGTCTGGTCGATCGACTCATCAATTCAAAAGCTTCTTCTAAAGTATCAGGAACAGAGGCGTAAGGTTCTTGTAGCTTTACGCAAACGACCTTTTTTGCTTTGTATTTGACTTTGAGTTCTTCTTTTATATAAATAACTCGTTTGGCTAAAAGCCGATTAATCAAAGGACCTACATTCTTTTGTTTGAGTATTTTTCGAACATCTGAGATGCTCAGCTCTTGTTGATAGTGTAGCGCTTCCGCAATTAGAAATTCTTTATCTTTTAAACCCGTATAATTTTCATCATAAACTGGACTAAGAATTAACTTGGTTTCACTAGCTAATTTAAACCCACCGGGTAAGGCGGCATTCATAACTTCCCCCATGGAGCAGGCGTAATACTCGGCCATCCATTTCCAAAGCTTAAACTGATATGGAAATGCAATAGGATGTTGATCGATTACAGAAATGATGGGTTTTGCTTTGTAGCCTTGAGGTGGATTATTGTGCACATGCACGACGATCGCAGCGTAGATTTTAGTTTTTCCAAATTGTACCTCCACCCGCATTCCTACTTGAATGACTGTGGTTTCGGTGACAGGTATCATATAGGTATACGGCTTTGGTGCAGCAATCGGTAAGATTACGGTAACGTAGCCACTCGCATTTTCTATTGGATGATATGATTCTGTACTCAAGGTATGTTTTGATTTTTAAACAACTTCAGTTATAAAAATTAGATGTACCATTGTTGTAAAGGTAGGATTTAAAAAAATATTTCCTGTGCTAATCTAAACGTATTTGCGTGCGCCTCCACTATTTGTGCCAGCCGCTCCGAATAACCACCTCCCATGGCTACAGCAACAGGAATATTATTGGCTTTGCATGCCTCAAAGACAATGCGATCTCTTTCTTTACAACCCGCTAGACTTAAACTCAATCGTCCCAATTTATCCGTCTCCAAAACATCTACTCCCGATAAATAAAAAATAATATCTGGTTGTACCGTTGCAATCAAAGTGGGCAGAATTTCTCGCAGCATTTTTAAATATGGAAAATCAGTAGTCTTGTCTGGCAAACCAATATCCATATCTGATTGCTCTTTTCTTACGGGATAGTTTTTCTCACCATGCATGCTAAAGGTAAAAACGCGAGTATCGTCTTTAAAAATCTGAGCCGTCCCATTTCCCTGATGTACATCTAAGTCAACGACCAATACTTTTTCAACAATGGATTCCTTCAATAGATAATTAGACGCAATGGCGATATCATTTAATAAACAAAAACCTTCGCCACGATCTGTAAATGAATGATGGGTACCTCCTGCGATATTCATGGCTACGCCATACTGTTGCGCATAACGAGCACAATCAATGGTCCCTTGCGCAATATGTCGACCTCGCTCTACCAATGCTTTAGAAAGTGGAAAGCCAATCTTACGAATTTCCTTTGCTGTTAGATCTAAATTTTTTAGCTGGTTCCAGTACTGTTTATCATGAGTCAATAATATGGTATCTTCATCTAATGCTTTGGGGTGAAAAAAACTTTCCTCCGTGATGGTTCCTTCATAAAGCAATTGCTCGGGGAGCAGTTCGTACTTCTCCATTGGAAAGCGATGACCATCTGGAAGCTCGTATTTGTAGACAGGAGAATAGGCAATTTTTAACATGCAGTATTTTGGACTTTTTAAACAACTTCAGAAACTAAAGATATAAACTCTAGTGGATTAGGAAAGTTCATTTTCAACCTTCGAAAAGAACTTAAAAAATAGCTGCATAAATATAGGGCTTGCAGGAATCAACCCACAAGCCCTACACTAATTTTTATTTTCTTTTTTGCTAAAGCTTTGATCTATATACAAACGCTACTTCATCAAAGTCAAATCACCTTGATAAAACTCAACATGCCCATCCAGAAATTCAACCTCTGCAATGTATACAAACACACCAGGATTCAATCGCTTATTTAAGAAGTTACCATCCCAACCCATTCTTGGATCGTTCGGTAGGAAGTTATTTATTGAGAATAGTTCTTCGCCCCAACGGCTGTAAATTCGTAAACTCTTAACACTAGTTACACCCTGTCCAGCATTGATAAAGAAAACATCATTTATACCATCTCCATTTGGACTAAAAGCATTTGGAATATATACTGCTCTAGGTTTTAAAACGGATATATTGATTTCATCGCTTGCAGAACAACCAAAAGTATCAACAACGGTCAATGTGTAGCTAATGGATTCAGTTGGATATGTAACGGTATTGTAGCAAGTATCACAACTCATAAATATAGTCGAACTCCAAGCATATTCGTCTATGTATAGATTAGTCAAACCAAGTAGTTCAACACTGTCACCTAGTATTATTTCTTCATCATTTCCGAGTATCAACACCGGTTCTGCTGGCTCAGTTACATTAACGGAAACACTGTTGATACAGTCATTATCATCCTGAAGATACACCTCAAAATTACCAGCTTCTACAAACGGAATAGTAATCGGATATCCAGTAATCGACTGATAAGATTGACCATCTAAAGAGAAAGCATAATTTCCACCGCCACCTAACACCGTGTCGATCATAACCCATCCATCGTCTTCACCAAAACAACTTGGTGATTCAAAACTTAGCGTTCCCTGAATGTTACTTGGTTCTGTAAGTACTACCTGTGTTGCTGAAGTACATCCAATCGCATCACTTACTGTTACGGTAGTAACTCCCGCACTCAAATTATTTGCAGTAGAGCCACTGTCTCCGTTGCTCCATTCAAATGAGAATGGCGCATTACCATTGATCGCAATCGCACTAGCGATACCGTCATTACTTCCATTACAACCTACACTAAATCCTCCAAAATCAGAATCAACCTGAGCCGTAATGCCAATGTCACTTACCTCAATAGTAACAGAACTACTCGGTAACTGAGCATCACATGGAATACCAATTGCATCAACACTTACGATAGTATACGTTGTTGTATTTGTTGGGCCCACCATCACTGTATGTCCATTAGAAATCCCATTCAATGGAATGGTTGAAACCCCATTGTTGAACATAACGTCATAGGTCGTTCCTCCTTCAAATATGAATGATATTGGAACAGAATCACCGGGACAAACAAATGCATCTTGACTCAGTGATGCTAATACCTGTGGGTAGAAATTTAGGTCGACTGTAATGACACTATCACAACCTCCGACAGATCCGTTAATAATTGTTTCAACACCAGTTGGATTGTTCAGACCATAAGTTGTTCCATTCACTTGGATAACCTCTGTATCGCAAATGGTATCATCAATTAGGTTAGTAACTTCTGTGTTAAAGGCTAAATTAATATCGACAATGGAATCACAACCCAGATAGTTTTCACCACTAAGGATTTCTACTCCGTTCTGATTGCCTTCATCGTAAATCGTACCGTTTACAGTAATGGAATAACCGTCACCAATACATCCGTTGTATGAAATGGAATTGTTACTAGCAGGATTGAAAACTAAGTTAACATTAACAATAGAATCACAACCGGTAGTACTCGTCATAATTTCCGTTCCAGTAGCGATTGCTTGATTGTAAGTGTTTCCATTTACAACGACAATATAACCATCGTTTTCACAACCCGTGTAACTTTCAATCATCTGAATCGCTTCACCAAATGATAGATCAACGCTCACGATGGAGTCACAACCACTCGCACTCATCAAAATTTCTGTACCCGTCGGATTATCTTCATCGTAAATCGTACCACCAACCTCAACGTTGTATCCATCATTTTCACAACCCTGATAAATTTCATCACCAGTAACTGCCATTTCAAAATTAAGATCAACGACTATCGTAGAATCACAACCCGCAGCATTCGGAATAATTTCATTACCACTAGGGTTCGTTTCATTATAAATGATTCCATTTACTAAAACAGTAAATCCATCTCCTGAGCAACCATCGTAGTTGACTGCTCCAAAAGTCGCATCATTAAATACGAGGTCAATCGTAACGATAGAATCACAACCAATAGAACTAGGTAATGTCTCCATACCGGAAGGATTAGATTCGTTGTATGTGTTGTTGCCAACCATCACACTATAACCGTCACCAGAACAACCATCATAAGATTCTGATCCTGCTAAAGCAAAATTGAAAGTTAGATCAATAGTGACAATCGAATCACAACCCGATGTACTCGGAACCGTTTCTGTTCCCGTTGGATTACCTTCATCGTAAATCGTACCGCCAACCGTAACGGAATAACCATCACCAATACATCCGTTGTATAGTTCGTCTCCCATGACAGAATTGCTGAAGTTCAAATCAATGGTAACTGTGGAATCACATCCTACTGCGTTTGGAATGATTTCAATTCCGTTAGGAGTTGACTCGTCGTAAGTATTTCCGTTTACAACAACACTGTAGTTGTCGCCAAAGCAACCTTCATAAAATTCATCACCAGTACTCGCGGCATTATAAACTAAGTTGATAATAACGACACTATCACATTCGCCAGGATTCATGATTTCTTCGAAACCAATTGGGTTTGCTTCGTTATAAATATTACCGTTGACCATAAGGCTATAACCATCGCCGCTACAACCAGTATAGTCTTCGTTGATTGAAACAACATCATTGAATTCGAGCGTAATTGTAACGATAGAATCACAACCACTACTCGTAGGAATAGTCTCCATTCCCGTAGGATTTGATTCGTCATAAGTATTTCCATTTACTACAACGCTGTAGCCATCTCCGTTACAGCCAGTATAAGTTTCATCTACTTCTATTGCATCGTTAAAGTCAAGATCAATGGTGACAATAGAGTCGCAACCCAGATCACTCATCAAAATTTCTACACCATTTGGATTCGTTTCGTTGTATACATTATTATTTACTAGAACAGCATAGTTGTCACCAACACAGCCGGTGTAAAGTTCTTCTCCAGTAACGTTGTCGTTGAAAACTAAAGTAATCGTTACAACCGAATCACAACCTAGTGTGCTGGGGAGTATTTCTGATCCAGTCGGAGTTAGTTCATCGTAAGTGTTTCCATTAACAATGACGAAATAGCCATCACCATCACATCCTTGATAAGTTTCCTCACCGGCAAGTTCCGTATTGAAAACTAGATTGATCGTTACAATAGAATCGCAACCTCCTCCACTGACTAAATTTTCTGTTCCAGTTGGATTTGCTTGATTATAAGTGTTTCCATTTACAATGACGAAATAGCCGTCATCGACACAACCTTCATATGATTCATCTCCAGTTACAGAATTTCCAAAATTAAGATCGATGGTAATTGTTGAATCACAACCCATTGTATTTGGGATGATTTCTGTTCCGTTTGGTGTTAGTTCGTCATAGGTGTTTCCGTTGACGGTGACACTATAACCATCACCTGTACATCCTTCATGAACTACTTCGCCCGTAGTGGCTTCGTTGAAAACGAGGTCGATAATTACTGTACTATCACAACCGGCAGCTGTCATTAAAACCTCAACACCAGTTGGAGTAACTTCATCGTAAGTATTGTTATTTACCATAACGAAATAGCCATCGCCTTGACAACCTTCGTAATCCTCATTGCCAAAAGCGACAGAATTGTAAACAAGGTTAATGGTGACAATTGAATCACATCCATTCACAGATGGAATCGTTTCTTCTCCAGTCGGATTTATTTCGTCGTAGGTAGTTCCATTTACATCAACGAAATAACCATCACCTGCACAACCATTGTAAAGTTCGCTACCCGTTACTTCCAGAAGGAAATCTAAATCAATAGTAACGATAGAATCACAACCAGCAGAACTCATTAATGTTTCTGTTCCGTTTGGTGTCAGTTCGTCATAGGTGTTTCCATTTACATCAACAGAATAGCCATCGCCTTCACAACCCGTATAGAGTTCTTCGCCTGTTACCGAATCAGTAAACTGTAAGTCAACTGTTACAATTGAATCACAAGTGTTGAACGCACCACCTACAAATATTTCTGTTCCAGTTGGGTTGGCTTGGTTGTAAATCGTACCATTTATATCTATCTCTTGGCCGTTGCATAGTGGACCAATAAAAGTGCTACTGCTGGTTGGAATAACCGTTACTGTTCCGGAAGAGTTATTAACGATGCCAGGGCAGTTTGGATCTGATACATTGTCTAGTGTGATCGTAATAACTCCATCTTGTAGGCCATTGCTACAAACAGGAATGGTGTAGATTGTTTCACTAGTTGAAATTGAAAAACTTTGCACACCATCAATTGGATGATCGATAGTATATTCTAACGTGACAGGAGCAGATCCTCCAAGAAGAATAGAAAAGTCAAAACAATTGTTATCTCCACAAATAGTTCCACTTGGTGAAATATCTGCAGTTGGAATCGCGTAAATTATAAACGGTGTTCCTTGAGATACGGATAGACAAACATCTGTTAAGTCGATGGTGCCCGTTCCGTTGTCGTTTCCAACTACAGCAGAAATGTAATAAGTTGTATTTGGCATCAAGCCAGCAATGACATCTAAATCAAATTCTGGTGTTCCGTTTGTTGCATAAATAAAGCCTGGAGTATTTCCGGCATTGTCATGCAAAATAAATAGTAGGATGTCGTCTCCTTCGAGGAATTCTCCACCTAGATGCTCCGCTGTAATAATTCCGCCACCACATTGATCAATGAGATCAGGATCCATTGTTCCTGCTTCAGAAGCACAATCACATGCTA
>CALGLS010000124.1 GCA_937959375.1 uncultured Saprospiraceae bacterium | reverse complement strand
GATTCTTCCTCCATTTTGAATAAAAAGCCTCAGAATTTAAATTTTCGAGCAAAATCGGCTCTTTTCATTTCATGCAACATATAACCAACTCTTTATCAATTACTTAACACAAACGTTTCATCAATAAATGATACATATCCGTAAGTAATTTCCTTTCATTTTTCCATTTCCGTAAGCCTTCGCAACATATTCGTAAATACTTTTTGCGATCTGCTCCTACCTTGCTGACATCAACGAAACACAAACGTGGTGTACAAAAAGAAACTTATAAAGCTATGAAAAAAAGTCCCTATAGATGGGCACCCAAGAGTACACCGCGTTTTAATAATTGTTGGAGAAAAGGCTGATCAATAGCAGTCGAGATAACAAGCTTAGAGTGATTTGACTTGGCTTTTTCTTCCAACAATTTTTCGTAATCAATTTTGTAAAAACTCATTATTAAAACTTAGAAAATATGAAATCATTACGCTTACTTATCATCGCAACACTAGTAATAGTATCTGTTCAAATTTGTTCAGCACAAGGAAATAATAAGGCAAGTATTGCTGTCCTTGACATCGACGTAAAAGGTTTTACAATTGACCCAGTACAAATGGGTGACATCACTCGATTGGAGTTAAGTAAAATTGGAAAATTCGAATTAATGGACAAGTATGATGTAGAATATCTTGTCAATAAAAATGATCTCAGCATCGCTGGTTGTTACGGTAAGCTTTGTCTAATAGAAGTAGGTAAGGTATTGAAAGTAGACAAAATCATCGGAGGTAGCGTAGAGTTATATCAAGACATGGTCGTCGTTACGCTACGCCAAATTGATATAGGAACTGGAGAAGTCGAAAAGACCCAGGTTAAGGAATTTTTGAATATCCGGAATCAAGTTCAAACGATGGTAGGTATCACATTGCAAACAATGTACGACCTAACTGTTGATGAAAATGTAATGACCAAATTGACAAAAAAGTTTGACTACGAAAGTTCACTTAACACACCACAAACGGATCGCTTGGCATTGAATGGTCCGAGAATGGGATTGACCATGTTCAGTGGAGCAACAGCAGCGGCACTAAGAGCAAAGGAATCAGAAGGTGGTATGGATTTGCGTCCACAGATGTTTCACTTTGGTTACCAGTTTGAGGTGAAGTATTTGAACCAAGGTGACTTCCAAGCTTTGTTTGAGTTCATTCCGATTATTAGTGGATTAGATCAGGGAAAATTTATTCCAAGTTTTTCATTGTTAAATGGTCTTCGCCACAATCGCTTCGGGTGGGAATTTGCCTTCGGACCTAACGTAGCCTTGAGCAAAGTTGCTGATGGATACTACGATGATTCAGGCGACTGGTTCTTAGAACGTGAATGGAATCAAAACAATCCGGACACTTCCAATCCACATCCAATTGAAGAACGCCTCGACAGTAGAGGAGATTACAAATTAGTTACTGGTTTTCTTTTTGGAATTGGAAAAACATTCCGCTCAGGTCGATTAAATATTCCAGTAAATGTCTTCTTCATTCCTGGCAAAGATGACAGTCATCGTTTTGGAATTTCGATGGGATACAATGTTTCGAATTATAAATAACAGCAAAAGAGTTTCAGAATTAAAAATTAATTACTAACCAACAAAACAATTAATTATGAAAAAGCGCAGTGTAAATTCAACAACAAACAAAAACGTAAAGCAGCTTATTATTTGCTTAGTATTCGTCCTTGGATTTTTTCAACAAGGCATGAGTCAAAAAACAGCAGCTGAGATTGAAACGTCTATAACGCCAAAAGGTCAAAGTATTGCGAAGCCGCTAAATTCAATTAGGATTGCTCCATTGAAGATAGTTTTAATCAGACAGGCAAACCTGAGTTATGAAAGAGCAATAGTCAATAATTTATTTGCGACAGTTGAGATCGAAGCTTGGTTTAAAAGGCCGTTTAAATACTTATTTGGCAATAGGAATGCTGCAAATAAAGGAATGCGTTATTCTGTAGGAATTAAAAACTACATGGATTTCCGATCAGGTAAGACATCGTTTTACTTAGGTGCCAGTGTATTCTATGGCAAACATAAGGTTGGCGACAAACAACCATTGGATGCGACAGCTTACTCTGATGAATTCCAAAATACAGATCAAAGACTGCAACTTACGTCTCAAGGGGTAAAACTTAATTTGGGTGTTCGTAGAAATTTTAAGAACAACTGCTTTATTGAAGTTGGTATTAATGCAGGCGTAGCGTCAAGTAGCGTAGGAAAAGAAATGGTATCGGTCTACAGCGAATCAGATAAAAAGAGAAAAGTAAAATTACGTCCAACAATAACTGGTCAGTTTGTAGAACCTGTTCTTAATTTCGGATTTGCTTTTTAGAGGAACACTTTGATTGAAACAAGTAGTCAATTTTATTTTTAATACGATGATTTTGGCTACTTGTTTAAACGATATAGAGCTAGATTTTAAAAATTATTTTACTAATTAAAACACTTTGATTATGAAAACGCGAAATGTAAATCCAATCTGTCTAATAAAAAACAGCATCCTCATTCTTGTACTTCTTATTGGATTTTTCCAACAAGGGATAAGTCAAGAAGAGTCAACTAAAACATCATTAGAAGCAAAAAATAAAAGCACAGTAATACCAATGAACTCGCTCAGATTTAACCCGATAAAGGCAATGGGATTTGGTAGATTGAATCTTAGCTATGAAAGAAAATCTAAAAACTATAATTATTTCGTAATAACTGAGATAGAAGCTTGGTTGCAAGGTCCATCAAAATCATGGGGAGAGCGAGCTTCAAATAAAGGGATACGATATTCCGTCGGAGTTAAAAATTACTACACCACTGCATCAAATAATAGTGCCTTTTACGTAGGCTCCAGTATATTTTATGGTAGGCATAAAATCGGTGACAAACAAGCATTGAATAACACCTCCTCTTCTGAAAACTACAAAGATATAGACCATAGAATCCAACTTACTTCTTTAGGATTAAAGGTTCATCTAGGTATTCGCAAAAATTTTAAAAAAAATCTATTCGTTGAAGCGGGTTTGGATGCAAGTACAGCATGGAATAGTACAGAAACAAATACAGTTTGGGTTTACAATCATTCAGCTAATAAATCGGAGGCAAAATTGCGATCAGCACTAACTGGCCAGTCCATAGAGCCTGTTCTTATTTTCGGATTTGTATTTTAAAGAATGACTTTGATTGAAACATGAGTCATCCCCCATAAGTAAGGTACTTACGTACTCTAAAGAAGCCTACTTGCTTAGTTTACTCTTCACATTTACTTTTTGGCTTAGCCCAAAAAGTAACAAAAAACCCAAGAATTATAAACTCGTCCCTCAAACATATAATTCGGCCTCCCGCCACGTGGTTTGCGGCCTTCTTTCGCGAAGAGTTCCACGTGTACAAACTACTTTTGGGATGACTCATGTTTTAAACGATATAGAGCTAGTTTTTAAAAATTAAAAAACTAACTAAAATACTTTAATTATGAAAACGCGCCATATAAATTCAATCCGACTAGTAAAAAATAGCACCCTCATACTTGTCCTTCTTATTGGATTTTTCCAACAAGGGATAAGTCAAAGAGCACAAACGCAAAGTAAAAAAACTGTAGATAGGAATACTCACGAAATTACAAAACCAAAAAATACGATAAGTTTCACTCCGCTTAAAGGATTAACATCGCAGCGAATGAATTTTGTTTATGAAAGAGAAATGTATAAAAACGTATTTGTAACAGGCGACCTCCAAGTTTGGTTTCAAGATAGAGCACCTCGTCCTTTTTTGCTTATCCGGTCAAACGATAAGTCAACCAATAAGGGTACACGAGCTTCGGTTGGTATACGCAACTACTTTGTGTCGAAGTCAGCTAAAACTTCATTCTACTTAGGAGCGAGTATGTTTTTTGGCAGCCATGAAATTTCTAAAACAGAAGGCTCACGTGAAGCTGGACTTTTATTATCTGGAAAAAATGGATATTATGGAGAGGTCGCCTTATTCTCACGAGGTATAATATTTGGTCTGGGTGTTCGCAAAAATTTTGCAAATTCTATGTTTATTGAATTTGGTTTAAACACAGGTAGAGCATGGACTAACAAAGGAAAAGATTCGATTACGCTCATTTCTTACGATCAGCCAGGAGCAAAAAGAAATGAAAAACTAGACTCAATTATCAATGGCAAATTTGTAGAACCGATGTTCAACTTCGGAATTGCATTCTAAAATAAACGTAAGTTTAAATAGTCATCATTTTTTAGGATCAATAAGGAAATACTTTAAGTATGAAAACGCGGAATGTAACATCAGATAATTTTATAAAAAGTGCTTTACTAATTTTAGTCATGCTCATTGGGTTTTCCCAAAAGGGAATGAGTCAAAGAAAACAGGCTAAGTCAGAAGAAGTAATTGATATGGTAGCGGCAACGCCTACTAATATTCCAACACCTAATTATTCCATCAAAATCACTCCACTTAAAGCTTTTATTTATCAACGTGTAAACATAAGTTTAGAGAGTCGTATCTATAAGAAATTATTCATAGTAGGGGACGCACAATCTTGGTTTTTGGATCGAGATCCTACATTTTCTAGTTCTGAAAACAGATCGATCAACAAGGGGGCCCGACTTGCGATTGGTGTATATTCCAATAGTTCAAAAAAATTAAATTCTGGTTCATTTCATTTGGGTGCCAGTCTTTTCTTTGGCAATCATGAAATCGAGGAGAAACGAAAATCATACATCAAAGATCTTGTTGAACAATCAGGGAAGATCAAATTACTTTCTTATGGTTTCAAAGTTGGTTTTGGTGCTCGAAAAACATTCAAAAATAGAATATTCCTCGAAGCAGGATATGATGTGGGATACGCATGGAACAATAAAAATTTAAACCGCATTCCCTTATCCCCATCCTCTATCGATGGTATTGAACGTTTAAAAGAAATAGATTTAAACATTCTAATAAGTGGTTTCTTTACAGAACCAATGATATCAATAGGCTATTCATTCTAAGTCATAACGTTTTCTTGGAATAATAGCCGTCATTTTAAGTAAACCTATGTCAACATTCAGTTTTATGTTATATATTCAAGCAAACTTAGATTTTCTAGAATATTAATATCTATTTAAAGCGAAATAGTTCTGAATTATGAAAACGCACCGTGTAAAAATAAAGTACTTAGTAAAAAACAACTTACTTATTTTAGTATTACTACTCGGATTTTGTCAACTAGGAATTAGTCAAAGAAAACTAATTGAAACGAAAGAAGAAGAAAAAGTAGAAATGCTGACTACTACTATTCCTAAACCAGAACATTCTGTCAAAATTACACCGATTAAAGCACTTCTTTTTCAACGGATAAACGTAGTATATGAGAATCATCTGTACAAGGACATATACGTCAGTGGAGAAGTCCAAGGGTGGTTTATGACTAGAGATCCGCTATCTTTGTTTTCTGAAGGTATATCTATCAACAAAGGAATTCGAATGGCAATCGGTGTTCGTTCTTATTCATCAAAAAAAGGAAAACCGACTGCTTTCTATCTAGGACTCAGTATGTTTTATGGATCTCATAAGCTCCGAGAAGAAAGAAGTGGCGTTTCTAACTTATTCACTTCTAGTTCTTTAGTCAATCGGGCTGGAAATATCAAGTTAACCTCCCAAGGATTCAAACTTAGTATGGGTTTTCGTAGAACATTCAAAACAGGATTATTCATTGAAGGAGGATTTGATTTTGGTGGTGCTTGGACAAACCAGAAAAAAGACAGTCTTACACTGTTTCCTGAAGAGCGAACAGATGGAACGAGAGAAGCAAGTTTTAACGGCCTAATCAGTGGTCAATTTAGTGAGCCAGTTTTATCAATCGGTTATTCTTTTTAATGAGATAGAAGAAGGGTTTTGCAATCAAAAATCATCAACATGAGTCAGAAACAAAAATCAAATTCTAAATCTAACAATTCAATTCCTCAAAGAAGAATGCATGAAGTTGAATGGAGAAATAGTTGGCTTTCAAGTTGGTTAGCAGCTAGTGTTCTTATTCCGATTATTATGAAAATTGTGAACCATGACCCTAGTGGTATTTTCAAATGGACCTTCGTTATTGCGCTTACTGCATTAGCTGGAGGCTTAGGAATTTATGGTTTATTAAATTTGATTTTGCTGCTGCAAAAGAGATGTTGAAAACCTGATTCAAGTAAGTTATTGAATTCTGATTTTAGTGGTCGTTTCAGTTGCGATGAAGAATGGTGGGAGTGGGAAGTGGGAGGTTTCCCTTTAGACGTGAAGATTAGAAGTAGTCCCACAAGGTGTTTTATTAATCTAGTTCCCATATATATAGGTCCGTAATTGCAACAGCAACTTTAACTGCATTTTTCACTTTCCTTTCAATTTAAACCTTCCCCGGCGATACTCCAAATGCTTCCTTAAAATCACTAGAAAAATGACTGGGGTGCTTATACCCTACCTCGTAAGCTATTTCTGCAACGGTCCCTTTATTTTCTTGTAACAAGGCATATGCTTTTTGCAAGCGAATCTTTTTTCTAAACTTTGCAGCAGACAATCCAGTCAAGGCTTTCAACTTGCGGTGCAACTGTGGGCGACTCAAATGCATGGCACGTTGCATACGAGCTACATCCAAATCTTCATCTGCAATATGCTTTTCAATAAAGGCAGTAAGGTCATTTAAAAACGTACGATCACTTTCGTTCAAACCATCTTCCACCTCACTTGTTCCACTCTGCGCGCGCGCCCATTGTTCTTGTTGTTTTTGACGATTCGTCAATAGGTTACGAACTCGAAGCTCTAATTCTTTTTGTTCAAATGGTTTGGTTAAATAGGCATCAGCTCCATGTTCCAACCCTTCTAGCTTAGATTGTTGGGTACTTTTTGCGGTAAGCAAAACGATAGGAATATGGCTGGTCCGATCATCTTTTTTCAAATGAGCAGTCAATTCATAACCATCTTTTTCAGGCATCATGATGTCCGAGATAATTAGGTCTGGAATTTTTTCTGTTGCCATCTCAATACCTTGTGCTCCATTTCGAGCCACTTCTATTTGATAGTTCTTTTCCAGAATACTTTTTATGAATTCAAGGACATCCCAGTTATCTTCTACTAAAAGAATTTGTGCTTGTTGATCCATTTCTGGTAAAAAGGAAGTATCAAGGGTTGGCCTAAGTTCTTGTTGCATTTCCTTTTCAGAAACGATGGCTTCCATCGGTTTGTCTGCCATAAAGCTTTCATCCTCAAAAGGACGAGCTTCATCCGTTATCGGCAGATAAAATTGCACGAGGGTTCCATCTCCAAGATTACTTTCAATACTTATTTTTCCTCCCATCAGTCCAATTAATTCTTTGGTCAAGGCCAAACCAATTCCTGAACCTTGGCTTTTACTTGTCTTTGTAGGAGCCTGATAAAATCGATCAAAAATGAATGGTAGATCAGCTTCCGCAATTCCAATACCATCGTCCTTTACTTTCACTAATAGAGCTGGACTATTTTTATAAGTTGCTGTTTCAGCAATGATATTTACCTTTCCATTTTCATTAGAAAACTTAATCGCATTTGACATGAGATTGTACAATACTTGACGGATTTTTTCTTTGTCAAAATCCATCTCAAGTGACTCTAGGTTGGTCAATAATTGCAGCTTCACAACTTTCTTTTCTGCAAAAGAACCAATAGACTCAACCAAATAACGTAAGTAAATGATGATGTCCCCCTTACCTAAATTTAGATCCATCTTGCCCGTTTCCATACGCGCCATGTCTAGTAAGCGATTAACGAGTTGGAGTAGGTTATTTCCGTTGCGACGTATCATCTCTACTTTCTTTGACATACCCGGAGAACGGCTTACGGTGGTTTCATTTCCCAACTGCTCTGTTACTCCAGAAATTACGGTAAGAGGTGTACGGAACTCATGTGTTATATTTTGATAAAAACGTGCTTTCAATTCACCCAGGTCTTGTAGTCGCTGTACTTCCAATTGTTTTTTATTGTATTGATGAAAGCGATAAGCCAAACCAAAAGCTAACCCAACAGAGAAGAGTAATATCACGAGTGCAAGAATCATTTGGGTTTCTTCTATCCGCAGATTGGTTCCATTAAATATGGAAATAGCATTCAGTACAATTACAAACGTAAATAGAGATACAGAAATAAAAACGAGTAGATTCTCAACCGACCATTTTTTAGATCTAAGAATAGGAACAATGATGGTAAATAAGAAAATATAGGTTCCTATAATTCCAGGAATAATAATTTTGTCCGTCAAAAACTCATCAGTCGTAATGCCATAAACAAGCCAAGCGACCACTCCCATCACAATGTTGAGCAATACAACAATATAAGCCACTCGGTCCCATTTAGGGAACTTGACTTTTGAACCAATATACTCGCGGATAAACATCACGTGTGCCACATTCATTAGCGTGACCAATCCATAGACCCAAAACATAATCAGCTTTGGATGTTCTCTAAAGAATCCGAAATTTCCATAGACATGAAAAAAAGCATCAACCATGAAGGCGCTCAATCCAAATAAAAACAAGCCGTAATACAAAAATGCTTTATCTCGACCAATCAGAAAAAAACCAATTGCAAAAAAAGCAAGTGTAAACAACATTCCAAAAAACAACCAACGTGCTGGTACTTTATCGAGATATTTATTTTGCTGATAAAAATCTTGTTGATGAAACTGAAGATTTAATTTTGGTGGAAAGCCACTAATGCGTTGCAATCGAAAATACATCGTAGTCACTTCTCTATGCGGAAGAGAAAATGGAATGCGTTCGACCTTATATTTTTTATACAATTTCTTTTTAGACATTGGGACAAGCGCACCTACCTGTTGATGATCCGTCACTACCCCACTTTGATTAACAAAATAGACATCAAGGTAATCTGCTTTTCCAACATTCAATATCCAATCTTTAACCACCCCTGGATCTTTCATCACATTTTGGACTTGCCATTTGCACCAATAAACAACCTTACTGTTAGGCAAACGTGCTCCCATCTTTTGAAAAGGGATTGTTTTCTCATTTTTCAAAATGAAATCTATGTCAGCAGTTTCTGCTTCATCAATCCAATAGGATGCATACTTTTCGGTAAAGTCTTTGAATACTTTGATGGAGTCGATTTGGAATACGGGTAGCTCTTGACATTGCCCAGAGAAGGCAGTGAAAAATAAGAGTAACCAAACGCAAGCTGAATATTTGTAGTTCATTAGATATAATCGACAAAGATTTACAAACCAAGAAGTTGTTTGAAACCTATCCGGCTGGCCAGACGGGCTCCAAAGATATCTTCGAAATGAGATTTTGACCGTTATTTTATGTCATAAATTCTTTGGCAAGATAGGTTCTAAAAGTTGTCCTAAATAACTATTTGGTAATTTTTCTTCTATTTCAAAGGTTTCTGGGGCTTTATTGCGCTATTTATAGCTGCCAAACAATAAGTTAATTATAAGTAAAATCTTGTTATATCCGCTTCAATAGTTGCAATGCAGGCATAAATGCTCTTTTAGATTATCCCATCTTAAAACATAAATTTAGGCTAACTTTGAGCCAATCTACTGATTGATTTGGTAAAATTAAAACTTAGAATGAAATCTATAAAAGAACTAATAGCACTTCTAACACTAGAAAAAATAGACGAGCGAAGTTTTCGAGGCAACAATTTCAAAACACCTTGGAAACGTGTATTCGGTGGACAGGTTTTAGGACAAGCCTTACATGCTGCCTACCAAACGGTTCCTGAGGATCGGATTTGTCATTCCATGCATGGCTATTTCATTTTAGCGGGAGACACTAGTATTCCAATCACTTATGAAGTAGATACGATCCGTGATGGAGGAAGTTTTACAACGCGAAGAATTGTAGCCATGCAAAAAGGCAGGGCCATATTCAACATGGCTGCTTCGTTCCAGTTACAACAAGACGGTTTTGATCACCAGATCACCATGCCTAATGTATTGCCTCCAGAGGTACTCCTACCCGACTATCAGCAGATTGAAAACTTGAAAGAATCACATCCAGAATGGTATCGAAGACTCACTGTTATTCATCCTAATCCGATTGAGTTTCGTCCAGTTGAAAACTACTTTAGGGATGTCAATAAAGCAGGTAGTCCTTATCGACATATTTGGATCAAATCGAAAGAACAATGTGTCGTTGACTTACCAATGCAACAACAATTACTCGCATACGCTTCTGATTATAATTTATTGGGAACAGCTTCTTTCCCGCATCAGGACAAAATAGACCCGACTAAGGTATTCTTTGCCAGTTTGGATCATGCACTTTGGTTTCATCGGCCCTTTGCGATGGATCAGTGGATGTTGTATGCGATGGATAGCCCGAGCGCTTCTGGTTCACGTGGTTTTTCTAGAGGTAGTATTTTTGATCAGAGTGGGCAAATGATCGCTTCGGTAGTGCAGGAAGGCTTAATTCGGATGAAGAGTTGATAAGCGTAAAGAACTTTAGTTCAGATTCAAGGCTTTCTAAAATAAAAAAAGAGGATCATTCCTGTAGGAGTGTCCTCTTAAACCTCAAAAAACCAAATGAAAATTCTTTATTTCATATATGAAGTCATATTGAATATATTAATTTGAGTAGGTCATTTACTTCTTTCATTCACAGCTTAGCAATTCACTTTTAGAAGAAATTCCTTGGATCAGTACCTTAAGTCACATTTGACGAACATATTTGTTGAAACTTAATTTATCAGAATTCAACAAACGAACTGATTCATATTAAATACAATACAAAGATAAGTCCTAATTCCCCCTTAAAGCAGGGTAAATAATCGTATTTATTAAAATAGTTGTTTTACCTAAAAACTACGTATTTTACATAGCAAGATGCATTTTCATGGAGTAAACTAACAATATACCTGTGGAAATTCACCCCATGTTCAATGTCACTATTCTTATTTACGAATTTTAAAAATGGTAAAATAAAAAAGAGGACATTCCATAAGGAAGTCCTCTCTAAACCTCAAAAAACCAAATGAAAAATCTTTAATATGGCTTTATTTTAGCCATTTTTAATTTTTTTAACGAGACCGTTTATTTTTAACTTGTATCGATGGAGTTTGAAATATCTTACTTTTACATAAGTTAATTTCTATTGTCACATTTTTACAATTTGTAGTTAGCTTATTTGTGTGGGTTGTTTGCAATTATTTGAATAAACAAACGACCCGTTTCGTATTAAATACAATGCAAATATAGGGTCAAAAATGTTCCTATTTAAGAGTAAAAAACGTATTTTAAAGAATGGTTAGAATACTTACTAGCTATGTAATTTGCGTAGTTTTTAGCTTAAAAATTGAAACATTACCCTTAATTTTCGTTAAAAAAATTAAACCAAATAGATTGTCACAGTTGACAAAATTCACTTATTTTTGTTCCTAAAAAGATGGATAGTTTGTGCTACATTCCATTCAAATTATGAGTATTTCCTGAATAATATCTATATTAAAGCCTAATAGACTAAGTAGCCTTCAAATATGCCAATTGCAATATATATAGTCGATGATCATAAGATCTTTAGAGATGGTGTCATTTCTTTGATTAGCTATGAAGATGATATGAAAATCATTGGTTCTGCCGGATCAATAGAGGAGTTTATGGGTGATATTCTAAATCACGATCCAGATGTTATTCTAATGGATATTTCTTTGAAAGATGGAGAGGGAACAGATGCTGCTTCTTGGCTAAAAGAGAAAAAACCAGAATCTAAAGTTCTCATCCTATCCATGCATCGAGATGAAAAATATGTTAAGAAGGTGGTTGACTCTGGAGCCAATGGCTATCTACTTAAAGATGGCGGAACGGAAGAAATGCTCAAAGCAATAAAGACCGTCCAAGACGGACATCCTTTCTATAGCCCCGAGATCATGAACACCATGGTCAAACAACTCGTAACTGGCAACTCACCAAAAAAGCAACTTGCAGGTCAAAAGTTAACTCGACGCGAAATAGAAGTACTCAAACTTATCGCAGAGGAACAAAGTAATCAAGAAATTGCTGACCTTCTATTTATTAGTATCAGAACGGTGAATACCCATCGTACAAATTTGTTGAATAAACTGGAAGTTAAAAATACGGCTGGATTGGTTCGATATGCCATTAAAAATGGGATTACTGAATTGTAAAACAGGCTGTTCTACAAGGACTATCCTATTTCTTTTACGAAGCAATATATCATGAGAGCTGTTATTCTGAAGTAGTCGTTAATCCTCAACTATTTTAGCTGCTTTTTTATCTGCTATTCTATCTGCTTCTGATTTCACGATTTTTAAGACCTCATTTATTAGTTGGGCTCCCCGCCCACTCTCTTCATTTGTATTTTTCAAAAGACCAAGTATTTCCTCATTTCCTTCACTCAACCTACCTATTAGTTCTGTCGAGATTTCAATATTCCTAAACGCAAGTTTAACATCATGTCCAACAGAATCAAGATATTTAGTCATTGAATTGCATGTCTGTTCATATGCTTCTTCTTTCTCTTCTAACAGCTTTATTGTTTTCTTCAATTCGAATAATCGAATGACTTGTTTTGATAAGCCACGAAGTAATTCATATTGCCTTTCATCAAGTTGCCTCGTTTCTTTATCAATCACACAAATAGTTCCTAGTGCAAATCCTTCATTCGTAACGATGGGCACACCCGCGTAAAAAACAATCCTAGGGTCACCAATGACCAAAGGATTATTTTTAAAACGCTCATCTTGTCTGGCATCTTCTATGACAAAAATTTCATCAGGAGTGTTAATGGCATGTTTGCAAAAAGAGATATCTTTTGCAGTGTGGGATACTTCAAGACCAACTTTGGCTTTAAACCATTGATTATCTGCATCAAGTATGGTAATAAGTGCGATGGGTGTTTCACAAATATTAGAAGCCAGCTGGACTAAGTTGTCAAACTCTGGCTGTTCTAGTAGATCGGGCAATTTATACGAAAATAAATTCGCCAACCTTTCTTTCTCATTAGATAGTTCTTGAAAATTCACAACATAAAGATAGGAGGACAAAATCAAATTTGGGAGCGCTAGTTTTCGTAAATTGGAGAACGATACTTTTACCTAATTTCTAGGTAAAATACCTAGAAACAGTTGTTTTCAAACAACTTCTAAGTCAAATACTCTTCAGTAAGAAAGGATACTGCCTGCTCTCGCAATTCTTCTAATTCGTTGAATAGATTAAGAAGAATTTCTTCCTCTGGGTTTGTTTTGCCCACTTCTTCTTCAAGATCCAAAAGTACCTGTCCCATTAATTTATTGAATCCCATATTCAATACAGTGCTTCGCATACTGTGGGCTGAAGCAGCAACATCCGTGTATTTTTTTTGCTTCAATGAATTTTTAATTTCTTGAAGTTCTAGAGCCGATTGCTTAATAGTCATAACCGCCAATTCAGATAATAAACCTCTATCTCCTCTAGTTAAGGCAAAAATATATTTTCGATCAAAATCCTGTTCTACCCCTAATGAAGGCTTTTTCGGGCTGTCATTCGACTGAATACTATCTTGTAAGTATTGCTTTAGTAAAGCAAAAAGTTCTCTCTCCTTGATTGGCTTAGATAAATAATCATTCATACCATAGCTGATACATTTTTCGCGTTCGCCGCTAAATACATGTGCCGTTATTGCAATGATAGGTATAGAAAGATCCAACTCTTCTCGAATAATGTTACTTGCCGTGTATCCATCCATCTCTGGCATTTGGATATCCATTAAAACAATATCGTACTTTTTTTCACGCAGCATATCAACAGCTACTTTACCATTATTTGCAAAATCTGCTGTCAATCCCCAATTATTAAATTGCAATTCGAATATGCGTCGATTGGTTGGATTATCTTCTGCAACTAGAATACTGATGTCCATTTCAGAGAAGTTATAATCACCTTCATCTGCATCATGATTCAGTTCCATTCCATGACTTCCTATTTTGTAAGGTATTTCAATCATAAACGAACTCCCCTCTCCTTCTTTACTTTTCACTCGAACAGTACCATCCTGTAAGTCTGCCAATTGTTTTGTAATGGTAAGTCCCAATCCTGCTCCACCGTATTTCCGAGTACTATCTGTAGAAACCTGTCCAAAGCGTTTAAATATTTCTTTTAACTTGCTAACAGGAATTCCGGCACCTGTATCTTCAACTTTAAAGAGGAGACGTACATTTTTTTCTACCTGTATCAGCATACTTACCCCCAAGGCTATTTTTCCTTTCTCAGTGAATTTAAATGCATTCCCTAAAAGATTGACCAGCATCTGCACAAGTCGATTAGGATCTCCGACTATAATTTCAGGAATTTGATCTGACAGCGTTATTTCAAAATCCAATCCTTTTTCTTCAGCCTTATAGCGAAACATTTGTTCGACAGTAGCAATGGTGTTTTTTAAGTTAAAAGGAACTCTTTCTATGCGTAATACTCCAGCTTCTATTTTTGAAAAATCAAGAATATCGTTTATGATGGTCAATAAGTTTTCAGAACCGGTATGAATATTATTGATGTATTCTTTTTGCCGATCGTTTAGAGGCGTCTGTACCAACAGCTTTGAAAAACTAAGGATTGCATTTAGGGGGGTTCTAATTTCGTGACTCACGTTTGCAACAAATTGATCTTTTTGCATACTAGTATGCTCCGCTAGTTCCTTTGCTCTTTTCAGTTCGTCTTCTATTTTTTTCTTTTCAGAAAAATTCATAACTGCCACTCGAATACTTTTTATCTGCCCATCTTCATCGTAGATCAAACGACTATTGGTCATAATCGGCATAAGCGTTCCATCTTTCCGAATAAACGTTCCTTCTATATTATTCAATCTACCAGAACGTATTAGATCTCCGAGTAATTGTTCCAAACTCTCTTCGCTTCTAACAGTAATTTCTCTAAAGTTCATTACACCAACTATCTCTTCTCTTTTATACCCTAGCCATTCCAATTCGATATTATTTATATCAAGAATGTTACCTTCAATATCAATGGAGTGAAATCCGATTGGTGTATTTTCATAAAAATCATGCATCAATGCATAGTTCTGTTCCAGCTCAATTTTACTCTCCTTTTCTTTTTCGACCGCTTCATTTCGCTTATTAGCTGATTTAATAAAAAAGTAAAGAGCAATTGCAATCAGAGTAGGAAACAATAAGATACATCCTAACGCTAGGTTGCGTATGTGCCGTGCATGCCTTTGAATTCCTTCTGGGACCTCCTCATTCCCAAAAACACACATCACAAAACCACTTATACATATTGTCAAAACAATCAATAGCAATAAGGTGATGATTACATACCAATCTTTACGTCCCAAGCTTGATTTTTTTCTACTTTGCATCTAAGAAGTTTGGCAGAATTATTTAGTTCCTCCAGTTATGTTAACTAACTAATACTCAATATAGTAATTTGATTTGAAAATAAGATTGGATTCACCATACAATTCCCTTCCGGGCAACGTTCTCTTGCACACGCTGCTTTTCCTTTATCAATAAGTGTATACAGTGAAGCATTACCTTAGAAACGCTCTCTCTAACTTTCAGATGGATGCAAATACATTTTACTTTAAAAAAAGTGTAAATTCGTGCTCAGCATTAGACTTAAATACGAAAGAATAAAAATGGAAAAAACAAAAGTAGCCATCATCGGTTCTGGAAATATCGGCACTGACTTGATGATCAAAATCATACGCACTTCTACTGCTTTAGAAATGTCAGTTTTTGTGGGAATCGATCCAGCGTCAGATGGACTCGCTAGAGCAAAACGAATGGGCGTAAAAACAACTCACAAAGGTATTTCTGGCTTAGTGGAAATGCCAGAGTGGAAAGATATCAAAATCATCTTCGATGCAACTTCGGCTAAAGCACACCATTACAATTACAGCTTCGTAGAAAAATATCCAGACAAACGAATCATTGACTTGACGCCAGCGGCCATTGGCCCCTACCTAGTTCCTCCGGTTAATTTTGATGACAGCATCAATGTCAAAAACGTCAACATGGTGACCTGTGGTGGACAGGCTACCATACCGATGGTTGCTGCCGTTTCAAAAGTCGCGAAGGTACACTACGGTGAAATCGTTGCTTCCATTGCAAGTAAGTCAGCTGGCCCAGGCACTCGCGCCAACATTGATGAATTTACAGAAACAACTTCTCTTGCAATAGAAAAAGTTGGCGGTGCCGATAAAGGAAAAGCCATCATCGTTTTAAACCCAGCAGAACCTCCGATGGTAATGCGCGATACTGTTTTCACGCTAAGTGAACAAGCAGACCGAGAAGCCATAAGGGCAAGCATTCATGCTATGGAAAAAGAAGTCCAAAAATATGTACCCGGATATACACTTCACCAAGAAGTTCAGTTTGATGACATCCCAGAAGACCAACCTGTATTTATTGAAGGATTGGGTTGGCGACATGGTCTAAAAACAACAATACTATTACAAGTTCGTGGAGCTGGCCATTATCTACCTGAATATGCTGGTAATCTAGACATCATGACTTCCGCCGCTCTAGCTACTGGAGAACGATTGGTAAAGGAAGCTTTGGTGCAAGAATAAAATCAAAGCTCACCTTCTACTAGCTAATACATACACAACAAAAAAAACAAAATGAACCACAAAATATACATCCAAGACGTAACCCTCCGTGACGGCATGCACGCCATTCGTCATCAATACAGCAAGGAGCAAATCCAAAATATCGCACTCGCATTAGATGCAGCAAAAGTCGACGCCATAGAAATCTCTCACGGAGATGGACTCATGGGCGGTAGCTTCAATTACGGATTCGGAGCACACACCGATTGGGAATGGCTCGAAGGCATCAAAGATCGTTTGACCCATGCCAAGCTCACCACCCTACTTCTTCCAGGTATCGGTACCATTCACGATTTAAAAAAAGCACGAGACCTTGGTGTAGAATCCGTGCGCATTGCGACACACTGTACAGAAGCAGATATTTCGCAACAGCATATCGAAGCTGCCAAAAAGATGGGCATGGATGTAGGTGGATTCCTAATGATGGCGCATATGAATGAACCAAAAAAGTTGGCAGAGCAAGCAAAACTAATGGAATCTTACGGAGCAGATTGTGTTTACGTTACCGACTCTGCAGGAGCTTTAATGATGGATGGCGTAGCGGACAGAATCAAAGCATTCAAAGATGTATTAGATGACAAAACAGAAGTGGGTATTCACTGCCATCACAATCTTTCGCTTGGTGTGGCCAACACGATCGTCGCAATGCAACATGGTGCCAATCGCTTAGACGCCTCTCTAGCAGGCATGGGAGCTGGTGCTGGTAACTGTCCTTTAGAAGTTCTGATTGCTGTGATGAAAAAAATGGGTGTAGAAAGTAATTCTGATTTATACAAATTAATGGATGCAGCTGATGATTTGATTCGTCCAATTCAGGTTCGACCAGTTCGAGTGGATCGTGAAACACTCTCGTTGGGCTATGCGGGTGTTTACTCTAGCTTTTTAATTCATTCTGAAAAGGCCGCTGAAAAATATGGTTTAGAATCTAGAGCGATATTAGAAGAGTTGGGTAAGCGCAAGATGGTAGGCGGACAGGAAGATATGATTATTGATGTGGCTTTGGATATGAAAAGTAAAAAAGAAGCTTGATAGCTGAATGGGAGAATATTCAATAAACTGTGTCTCTCTGTCTTCCCGCACCTCAAATCCTAAAGGAAGCCATACTCGCAGACACAGTTGAGTGAACATTCTCCTGAATGATGGTTTTGAAGCAAATTCAACTCCTAAATAGTACTTCGTCAAATATAATAGTTTTTCCCTTTTTGCGTATTTTTAAACACTAAGTTCACTGGGGGCACTAAGCGCGTTATCGCGAAAAGCTGAGTGATCTTAGTGTTTAAAACCTTATGATTGTAGGCTTTCCTCATCAAATAACGGTGTTAATATTTCTGTATCCATTAGACTTTATTCTAAACTAATTTGTATGTCCTCAAATGATCTTTTTCAGCAGTATTTTAGCTTTTTAATCGCCCATAGCTATGGCTATGCACCTGTCCGGTGGCCAGACGGGCTCTTAAAAGAGCTTCGTTCTGTTAAAAAATCTCTATTTGATTCCTATACAAAATAGCTCAGAATAAAGTCTATTAAATTTGGCCAAGAGCCTTCTAAATTAAAACTTTTCGGAAAGGCGGTTGTTATTATTCATGACTCTTTTACAAAACGATCCAAAATAAATGCAACCAACAGTAATTATAATTGGAGGAGGACTAGCTGGACTTACTGCTGCTCGTCAACTTCATTCACAAGGAATAGACTTTAAACTGCTAGAAGCTACCGATAGAATTGGTGGTCGAATAAAAACAGAGATTGTTGATGGTTTTCGACTCGATCATGGCTTCCAAGTTTTACTGACCCAATATCCAGAAGCGAAAAAGTGGTTGGATTATAATAAACTAAACTTAAAAAGTTTTACACCAGGTGCGCTGCTATTGCTTCCAGATGGCAAACAAACTCGTATCGGAGATCCACTTCGAGATTTCTCTAGTCTCTTACCTACCGTATTTTCGAGTGCTGGAAACTTAGCGGACAAACTCAGAATTCTCAAATTAAAAACTAGACTGGCTAGTCTTTCTATTGAAGATATTTTTCAACAAGAAGAAAAAACAACGCTTATCGCTTTGTCAAAAGAATATGGATTTAGTCAGCAAATGATTGATCAATTCTTTGCTCCTTTTTTCTCTGGAATCTTTCTTGAAAAAGAATTGGCAACCAGCAGAAGAATGTTTGACTTTGTTTTCAAAATGTTTGGAGAAGGTGACACCGCCATTCCTAATCTTGGTATGGAAGAAATTCCAAAACAATTGGCTGAACCGCTTCCAACAGCATCTATTCTTACTAATGCAAGGGTTTCAAAAATTGACAACCAAACCGTTCAACTCTCTGATGGATCATCTTTCACTGCTCCACAAATAGTCGTTGCAACTGAAGCGACCAGCCTTGTAAAAGAACTTGCAACTGTAAAAACAAGCCATCAAAGCACCACTCATTTACATTTCATTGCAGACGAATCTCCTTTTAACAAACCAATCATCGCCTTAAACACCAACAAAACTCGAATATCCAACAATATTTGCACAATAAGTCAAGTTGCAAAAGGATATGCTCCTGAAGGAAAAAATTTGATTTCAATATCAGTCGTTGGCAAATCTGAATTATCCGAAAAAGATTTAAAAAAAGCAGTGCTAAAAGAATTGGAAACCTGGCTTGGTAAAGCAACACAAAGCTGGCAACACCTAGATACAAGAATTGTCAACTACGCACTTCCTAATCAATCAAAGGTCCAACAAACTATTCCAAACCAAGATTACAAAATCAGACAAGGCTTATTCCTTTGTGGTGATTATCAGCTCAATGGTTCTATCAATGCTGCTATGCTAACTGGTCGAAAAGCAGCCGAAGCAGTCATTCAAGAGCTTACATAATTTAAAACCTTTGATCTTCTCAGGTTTTCAAACACCTCAAAATAATTAATATGAAAATTCTATTAACCGGTGCAACTGGCTATATTGGGAAAAGAATACTCCCCGTATTAATTGAACTAGGCCACGAGGTTATCGCTTGTACTCGTGACAAAAGTAGGTATGAAGTTTTGGATTCATGGAAAGATAAAGTGCAGGTAATTGAAGTAGATTTTTTGGAAACACCGAATCTAGCAACCTTTCCAAAAGAATTTGATATCGCCTATTATTTAGTCCATTCGATGTCTGCTTCCATTGGTAATTTTGAACAAAAGGAAAGAACTTCGGCAGAACATTTCAAAACGTATATGGATGCCTCCAATGTACAACAAATCATTTACC
>CALGLS010000123.1 GCA_937959375.1 uncultured Saprospiraceae bacterium | reverse complement strand
GGGATGGCGTGGTGTGAAGAAAGAGAATGGAGATTACAAGGTGATTGGTTCATTGGTTTTATTGCGGTAAGTATATTCGAATTGCTGAATTTAGGAATTCCCATTGCGATGAAAGTTGTGATGGGAATTTTTATTTACTTTCAAAGTTTAGTATACGTCTGCTTCCTTTGAACATAAAGGTTTCGTTAATTAATCCTACTTTAGTTTTATGCTTTAACCGAAGACTAACGGATTCGGTGCGATGCACCTCTGAGGTTTTCGTGAATCTTTATTTTACAAACAGTTGCGGTGCGATGCACCTTTTTGATAAATGAAAAAAGTCTCTAAAACGTTTTATTAAGCAGGTGTTTGCTTTTAGAAACGTATACTAAACTTTAAAAGTTTAGTATACGTCTGATTCCTTTGAGCACAAGGGTTTCGTAAATAAATCCTACTTTAGAGTAACAAACTAAGATTAAACTCACATGGAAACACAACGCTTAATACTCAGAGATCGAACAAGAGCACTCATAGCAGAGACACGTCAATTGCCGATGAAAGATCAATTGGTATTTTTTGGATATGAGAAAGAGGAACAGGTAAAATATATGCTAGAGCGCATGGACATTGGACTTAGCAATCCACTTGTTGATTATCGAATTTTTGAGTTGATTGATAAAAACACGAAGCGAGTGATTGGGAATTGTGGTTTTCACAGTTGGCTAAAAGAACATTCCAGAACAGAAATTAGCTATGAATTGCATGAGCCATTTAGAAAGCAAGGCTTCATGAACGAAGCGCTTAAGAAAATTATTCCTTTTGGTTTTGAAGTATTGAAAATCAATCGAATTGAGGCAATCATTTCACCTTCGAATATTGATTCAATAAAGACGGTTGAACGAATTGGGTTTAAAAAGGAAGGTTTACTTCGAAAGCATCACAAGACGGGAGATGGTACATTTAATGACTCCTTTTTATATGCCTTGTTGGCGAGTGATTTATAAAACGACTTTTTGAAGTTGTTTATAAAAAACAATAGACTATAAATGTTTCGTTTGAGGTAAGAACACAAGAACTGAGGTGCCCTCTCCATACACTGACTCAATGTAGATATTGCCGCCCATTTCTTTGACAATTTTTTTGCAAGTGGCAAGTCCTATTCCAGAACCATTGTATTTCTTTGGTGAATTAAGTTTGGTAAATAAACCGAAGACGTTTTCCAAATGTTCTGCCTCAATTCCGATTCCATTATCAGTTACCGAAATTTCAAAACCGGAAGCCAGTTTTTTATTCGCAATTTTAATAACAGGATTCATTCCTTCTCTTCTAAATTTAATGGCGTTGCAAATTAAGTTTTGAAATAATTGATACAACCTAACCTTACTACCAGAAACAACAGGTAAATCATCAAATTGTACAACTGCATTATTTTCAATAATGGAAGGCTTAATATTTTCTTTTACTTCCGCAACAACACTTTCCAAATCAATCGGCTCTAAATCCATTTCCACATTCATTGAAACAGAGTACTTCAAAATATCGTCTACTAAATTATTAGCTCTTGACGAGGCAGAGACTATAAAATCGACATATGAGTGAGCAACTTCTGGAATTTCGGATCTAAACTTTTTATTTAGTAATTTAGCAAAGCTATTGATGGTACGCAAAGGAGATTTGATATCATGAGAAGCCACATAAGCAAATTCTGCCAATTGATCAATAGATCGCAAAAGATGTTTTTCAGAATTCTTAGCCTCAGTAATATCGCGGATCACCAACACTAAAAACTTCTCTCCTTTCTCATTTATGAATAATGATTTTTTCGTAGAAACGATATGCTTATTCCCTTTGGCATCTGTTAGGTCTTCTTCATTAACATTCCCATTTCCAGTATCAAAAACCTCTTTATCTTTTAACCGAAAAACATCGGCTTCCTCCTTTGGAAAAAAATCATAATCCGTCTTGTTTAAAATATCTTCACGAGAAACTCTAAAGAAGGTACTCGCCGCATCATTTAAAAAAACGAAACGATGTTCACTGTCTTTTACTAAAACAGGATCTTGTACATGATTGAGAATTCCTTTTAAAAAAGAAAAATCTTGTGAGAATGGTTGGAGTAGTTTAGTTTGTGTAGTCTGCATAGTCGCTTGATTATAAGAACTCTCCATTATAAAAAACATCCAACTTAACGATAAGAGGAGTGATTCAAAATAATGGTAAATTTTAAACTTTAAATTGTACAGCCTCTATTATATCCATTCTACAATAGAATCCGTTAATACGTTTTTAATTTCTAGTTCCAATAACAAAAGCTTATAAAGCACTGATTATCTGACAATTGCCCAGCTTGAATATATTGATTCTGAGGCGATAAAAATTTACAGCACATTTATCATATTAAATAATTCAATAATCACTCCAAAATTAACGACATCAAATAAATTAGCAAAAAAAATAACCGTTGCTAAAAGCAACGGTTATACCTACTAGATTTAATCAAAAAATATGACCAAAAGCTATTTTACATTTTAATCTAAATCAATATAATTACTCGTCGGCTTACGCTCTCCTATCAACGCATTAACAAAACATCTCCTGCAATTTGTTCCACTACTCCATCCGCATATTCCACTTCCATTAGATATACAAAAACACCTGCATCTAACACGGTACCTTCGTAGCTCCCATCCCATCCTGTCGTCGGATCATTAAGTGGAAAATCTTCATTAAAGAAAATGGTTCCTCCCCAGCGGTTGTAAATCGCCATTCGTTTTACTTTAACTACAGAAACACCTACGCCCTGTGGATAAAACAAATCATTGCTACCATCTCCATTTGGAGAGAAGGCATTTGGAACAAAAATAGCTCTATTCTTATCTACTCGAAGCTGCGCACTACCTTCCATCATACAACCTGAAGTATCCACAACTTGCACCTGTACATCTAATGTCGACATTGGTGAGAAGGTGACTTCCATACAAGGTTCATCCGTACATTCAACCAATTCTGTAGGATACCAATTGATCTTTGCTATCGCATCTGAATTCAAGTTGGTCAACAACTCAATTGTATGCGATTCTCCTAATTCTAATTCCATATCTCCACCCAAGTCAATAACAATCGGCTGCGTCTCCGGCACAATCACTGTTTCCGTATGTGTACAGCCAGCAGCATCTTGGACCACCACATCATACGACCCAGCTTCCATAGAATACCAAACATTCCAATCCGTAAATTCTTCCCCATTCAAGGCATATTGATACGGTGCCGTACCTCCCTCTACACCCTGCACTTCTAAATAGGCATCATTGTCACCTGCACAACTTGCACCAATCGCTTCATAAGTCAAGTCAGATGGTACATTTTGAGTTTCAGTGATAATGACATTATCGATACTAGTACAACCATTATCTGAATTCGTTGCTTGTAAAATGTAAAGCCCCGGAGTCGTAATTTCGAAAACTAAGTCTGTCGACAAAACTTCTTGATTGCTATTGATCCATTCGTAGCTAGTCGCATCAACAGAAACATTTCCTGACAAGGTAAGGCTGCTGGTATTACAAGCAAACTCTAGTGCATCTCCTGCTTCAACTAATGGTGCAGCAATATCCGCGGTAACATAAACTTCATCCATCGCAGAACATCCATTCGTTGTATTTAAAATCGTAAGGGTATACAAACCTGAAATATTCACCGTCGTTTCCAATTGATTGGGCGATCCGATAGTACTTCCAGCGGGCCCAGTCCAAAGGTATTCTAACTCTGCTCCAGATTGAGAAGCCGTTCCATTTAAGGTAGCTAATTCGTTATAACAATTTATTTCCTGATCTGCCCCTGCAACGGCGAGCGGTGCTGCAACAATGCTTTCAACTTGAGCAGTTTCCGTTGCGGTACATCCATTCAACAAATTGGTGACTACCAAAACATAGTTTCCTTCCTCTGTCGCTTCAAAAGAAGCATCAGTAATCACAGTACCACTCGGTGTCGTCCACTCGAAAGCAACATTTGCTTGTGGAGTCCCTTCTACAACTACTCCATTTGAATTGCAATCTAAAGCACCATTCACTAAGATTTCGCTAAGTGGAGGAGCTATCGTCTGCAGTACTTCAACCGTCACAGGCTCAGACCAACATCCGTTATCTGTGTTTAAAATACTAAGGGTATATAAACCAGGAAGGTCAACATCTGGATTACTTTCATTTATATTCGCAGCGGTAATTCCGGGTCCTTCCCAAGTTGGAATCAAATTATTAGAATTACTTCCAGTTGAGAATATAGTCGTCTGCTCAACCGTACAAGTTAGCATCCCTGGTGCTGCAATCGTTGCCGTAGGAGTATTGATATTCTCTGTTATTTGAACAATATCCGTTGCTTGACAACCACTAATAGGGTCAGTCATGGTCAAGGTATAAATCCCCGGTGCATCTATCGATGGTGTATTCGTATCTCCACCACTTACAATACCTGGTCCTGTCCAAGAAGGCACACCTGTTCCTGATCCAGATAGACTTAAAATATTATCTAAGCAGGTCAACATTAGTGATGAACCAGCTTCTGCCTCAGGGGCAAAATACACCTCAATCGCGAGGCTTTCAGTTTGCGAACAATTGCCATTATCATAAATGTAGCTCACCATATTTTCTCCAGCAACAATCGAAGGATCACTTGGATCAAAAAGTCCAGATATCGGATCAATGATTCCAGGACCGGACCAAAGACCAGTTTCATTAGTGCCTGTAATGATTGCTTCTAAGTCAATGATTCCACTGTTGTCTTGACAGATACTTGGTACACTTTCGAGTTCGATGGATACAATTGGACAGTCTTCTGCAACGCAGGTACTTTGCGCGAAAGCTGATCCGCATGCTCCCAATCCTATAGCCTCTACCGAAATTGTAATGGACTCTCCAGGCAATAAATTTGCTGCTTCATAAATCGTCGTATTTTGAAAAACACCATTGACAATATAACCCGTTGCTCCTTGTACAGGGGTCCAACTAAAGTCCACTGCTTCCAATGAACTATTGCAATTTATTTGCGGGGCAGCTAATGTCGCATCTACTTCGATTTCTAATTCAGTTTCGTCAGTACAAAAACCTGAATTGAGTGTATAATTTATTGTATTCGTTCCTGTTGTGGCTTGCGATGGATCGAATGTTCCGTTTGTTTCGTCTATGATTCCAGGACCTGACCAAACACCTCCTGTTACTGAACTTTGCAAAGTGATGGTTCCTGCATTTGCGCAAAGCGGATCCACTTGCTGAAGCTGAATATTAACGACTGGACAATCTTGCGCAACGCAGCTGCTTGTCGCAAAAGCAGATCCACATGGACCTGTACCTACCGCTTCTACGGTGATGCTGACTTCTTCGCCTGGTAACAAATTAAGCGCTTCGTAGCTGGTTCCGTTTTGTAAAACTCCGTTGACGATGTAACCTGTTGCTCCTACTACTGGGGTCCAACTAAAGTCAACGGCATCTACTGTGCTATTACAAATGATTTGCGGAGCAGCTAGCGCTTGTTCTACTTCTATTTCTAGTTGATTTTCGTTGTCGCAATTGCCGTTACTTAACGTGTAAGTTATCGTGTTGGAGCCAGTTGTCGTTTGAGATGGATCGAATGTTCCATTGACTTCATCTATGATTCCCGGACCTGACCAAACACCACCTGTTTCCGAACTTTGCAAAGTGATGGTTCCTGTATTTGCGCAAAGCGGATCCACTTGCTGTAACTGAATATTGACTACTGGACAATCTTGCGCAACGCAGCTGCTTGTCGCAAAAGCAGATCCACATGGACCTATACCAACCGCTTCTACGGTGATGCTGACTTCTTCGCCTGGCAATAAATTAAGCGCTTCGTAGCTGGTTCCGTTTTGTAAAACTCCGTTAACAATGTACCCTGTTGCTCCAACTACTGTGGTCCAACTAAAGTTGACGGCATCTACTGTGCTATTACAAATGATTTGCGGGGCAGCTAGCGCTTGTTCTACTTCTATTTCTAGTTGATTTTCGTTGTCGCAATTGCCGTTACTTAACGTGTAAGTTATCGTATTGGTTCCTGTTGTGGCTTGCGATGGATCGAATGTTCCATTGACTTCATCTATGATTCCGGGACCTGACCAAACACCACCTGTTTCCGAACTTTGCAAAGTGATGGTTCCTACATTTGCGCAAAGCGGATCAACTTGCTGTAACTGAATATTAACTACTGGACAATCATCTGCAACACAGCTGCTTGTCGCAAAAGCAGATCCACATGGGCCTGTACCAACCGCTTCTACGGTGATGCTGACTTCCTCACCTGGTAATAAATTAAGCGCTTCGTAACTGATTCCGTTTTGTAAAACTCCATTGACGATGTAACCTGTTGCACCTACGACTGGTGTCCAACTAAAGTTGACGGCATCTACTGTGCTATTACAAATTATTTGAGGTGCAGCTAAAGCTTGCGCTACTTCTATTTCTAGTTGATTTTCGTTATCGCAAT
>CALGLS010000122.1 GCA_937959375.1 uncultured Saprospiraceae bacterium | reverse complement strand
CGCGGGAATAGCTCTTACTACAACAAACCAGCCACCACTTCACCCAATGGACGTCTAGTTACTTTACTATTTAACCAACTGACCACATCAAGGTAAACAAAAGCGTTTTTCATAAACGGATCTTTTTTGATAATTTCAAATTCCGTAATGGCAGCTTTCATGATATCGCGATGTTCGTGTGGAGGTTTTTTAGCAAGCTGTTTGAACAAATCAATGAGTTGTATTTCAATTTTAGAATTGCCTACCAGTCGACTAAAAAACGGTTGAAATGACTTGAGTAAATAAATCATTGTTTCAAAATTCTCTAGTTCGTAGTGACACATCAGAAACATCAACCTTGAATAAAATTGCAAATCACTACGCAGGTGCAGCATATCTGTATTTACGATTTTATTCAAGTAGGCAATGGAACGATCTATTTTGTTAACTCCAAAATACACCCAAGCAATTTTGAAGTAAAACATCAGTATTCTATGGTCATCCAACTTGAGTCGATACTTATTGATGCGTCTGGTTGTTCTTGGTATCAGTTCAAGCCCAGCTTCAAAATCACCTTTTATGATTACATTATTAAGTCGGCCAGTATGGACATACAAGAAGGAAATAATCTGAGAATTTGAGTTTAACTTTTTATAAGAGGAGTACCTAAATTCTTCAAGTTCTGCCAAATACTTGGTCATACTTTCAACATCTCTCAGATGGTAAGCAGCTGTAAGAACATAATGATAACCACGCATAAAAATATCGACATCGCGTTGTACCATTTCCGGATTATCTTTCAATACCTGTACCCATTTCTCAGCGTAGGTTCTACAAGCTTCAAAATTCATTTGGATGTAACCAAACCAAACATGTGATTGAAATAAATAGATTTGCTCCATCACACCGAGTGACTTTCCTTCAACAAATTTTATCTTTTCGTTAAAATATTTTTTGAGCAATTCTCGGTCTTTATCACTTTGGCTATGGCCATCTTTGAGGTACATGGTGTGCAACTCAGTACGAAGGTTACTGAGGTAAATGGCATCTGAAATAGTATTATTTAAGCGAGTAGATTCTTGCACCAGTTGCTGTGCCCGATCTTTTTCACTTCGCGTAATATGTCTGGTCTCAATCAGTTTTTCAAATTCAACAATAGTCAACATCAACAAATTCAAATGATGCTTGGTTGCATCTCTCTTTGCCATTTGCAAGATCTTTAGTGCTTGCAAAAACAAACCTTTGCCATACAGAATATAGGCATAGTCGACATACTCTCTCACCTGAATGTTAGCTCTCTTTGTTTTATGGATGATTCGCAGACTTGTAATGATCTGACTATAGAGGTGCCTTTTTAAATTTGAGTACTGAACCTTAGTTACTTTCTTCAGTTTTGAAAAAATGACATCGTCTTCACTTGTCTTTTGTTTATCTATAATATCAAACAAGTCAATAAACTTTAGGGACTCAGCGGTGTGGTTTCGCTTCGCATAAAGTCTAAAATTCCGCTTCTCCCCTTTCGTGAGCGATTTTATTAGCTGAAATAAAGCATCTGTTTGTGAAATAGGCATAACAAAAATAAAAACGTAAGTTACTGAATATCAATTAATTAAATCAAATTTATCTTCATTTAGAATAACATTTCAGTTTCAAATGAAGAAAATTATGTCCTAAAGGTGCAATACTTTTATGGTAACAAACAACAACAAAACAATTAAAATATTAAAAGAGATATAAAAATTATCGTTTCACATATTTCATACTAGGGCTCCCAGACAGTAGTTTGGGAACCTTATTTGAAACGATTTTTTTAGATGACCGAGAAATATAAAGCAAACAAAAGTTTTATCGTTTCACATATTCTTAAAGACTCCAATAGAGAGTAATCCTTTTGGAAAGTCTTTTTAAAACTAATTTTTTCAGCCAACTTTTCTAAGGGAAAGAAAGCTGCCGAAATATCATACTAACTAGGTTAAATTGGGTTTGAGTACCAACTTCGTTCATTCGGAGTTGGTATTTCTTTTTGATGGAAAATTATTCTTAAAAAATAATGCGACAAGGATTGGGTCGGTCGACAAAGAATAGGAAAGTTCAAACCCAAATCCAATTTCCTCTAACGCGTCTTCAGTGAAATTGAATCTGAGTTTGATCTTGTTTTAAATTTTAAAACGTTTCTGAGTTATCTGTCAACCTTCCTAAGGCTGAGCACCAGCGTTAGAGCCGCTAGCACCTTCACCCCCACGTAGTATCTCTACTACGATAGAAATTTCATCAACTAAAGCATCATCGTTGCCATTGAAACCTGAACTCTTAAAACGAATATTTCCTTCCTTATCTAAAATAAATTTCGTAGGAATTCCACTTACCTCGTAGTCTCCAACCATTTTGTTGTCATTGTCCATCAATACATTAAAAGTATAGCCTTTACCGTCAATAAACTTTTTAGCATTCTCTTCTTTCTTTTCACCGCTTTCCCAAGTATCGATAAAAACAAATGCTACATCCTCCGTTTTTTCGTATTTGTTAACCGCCTTTTGCATACCGGGGAAAGAAGCCTTGCATGGTCCACACCAGGTAGCCCAAAAATCAACAACAACGACTTTACCTTTTAAGCTTTCTAAACTTACATCCTCTCCTTTCAGGTTTTTAAGTGCAAAAGTTGGAGCTTCCTTATTCATCATCTCTTCCTTGATTTCTTCGATCTTTTTTGCCTTTGCTTTTTCTTCTAATTTTGCCATGTACATTTCAGAAGCCTCATCCATTGAAACATTTGCTTTAAACAATCTTGAGAATTGCTCTTTCATCGCAGAATTTGCTTTACCAACACCAATCATATTTTCAAGAAAAGCCATTGCTTCTTTAGCACCTTTACTTTTTTCCATAAAAACTGCGTAGCGTGCATTCATAGTAGCATCCCCCATATCACTCGTTTCACAAGCCACCTTCTGATATTTTAGGGCTGTGGCAGCATCGCCATTTTTGTAAGCTAGAAGTGCATAAGTATCACTGTACATCGCGTAGGTGTATTTCATGTTACGCTTCCATTGTCGTGGAGAATACGCATCTAATTTATCGCTTGCCGAATTCATCTCTTCTTCAATTAGGTTCAAACTTTTAAGTGACATTGCAGCACCTTCTTTAATATCGTGGCCCTCTCCTTTTAAACTCTCACCAGAACAGCCCCAGGCTACACTATTGTAAATTCCAGCTTGTCCACTTTTACTGGAAATTTCTTCTGCATATTTGTACATGTTTTTGAAATCAGCATCATTACCATAAGCCATCGCAATTCCTCTTGCCATGTTTTCAAGCATTCTTTTGTGGTCTTTGTTGTCACCGACCATTGATTTTGCATCTTTGTACATGCTTAGTTTATCGTCTAGGGATTCCAACTTTCTGAAACCAGCATATTTTCCATTAATTGCCATTTTTCCTTTCGGAAAATCAGATTTAATTTTATCATTGATTGATTTTTGCAAATCGTTGTTCTTCAAGAGTCGTGCAACATCAGCAAGTTTCGTCATTTCTTTTTCGGATAGCTTACCTTTTGCAAGTGCTGCATTTAAGTGTTCAACTATTTTTGCTTTTCCAACTTCGTCTTTGTTCATTCGAACTGCCTTTGCATAATGGCTTAAGTTGTCCATACTAAACCGATCCGCAGGATTAGCTATACCCTTTTCAAGGGTTTCTGCAAGTTTAGTACCATTGGCTTTTATGCCGAATAAGCCAGCGTAGTCACCATATATTGTAGATGAAACCGCATAGGCATTTTTGACCGGAGTATCCCCCTTATACATTTTGGTGTGGTATCCCTCGTCGTTATTTTTATCGACCTTATCGCCATCTGCATTTTCGAATTTGACATAAACAGCTTGAGCGCTTGCAGGGGTTTGAAAACTTCCAGTATAACCACTATCTGATTTAGCCATAGCTACATCATGCGCTTTTGGCACTTCTCCATTTTCAAGAATATAAGCAACGGCATAAACCTCCATACCTTCAAGATCAGTTCCTGTTGGATCATACTTGATGGTAATACTTTCTCCTGCTTGGGGATGCGCTGGAGATAGCTGACAACTTTGTGCAAATAAAAAACTTAAATTCAAAAACATTGCGAATGCAAAGATTAGAAATGATTTTTTCATGATTGGTTTTGCTTTTTAGCGTGTAAAAATTATGAGAACTTCTTTGTAAATCTAAACAATTTGATGGAGTATTTGGATATCCTAACTTAAAAATGTTACTCATTAGACAATACCAGAAAAATATAATCGGATATTTAGATGGCAATCGGCTATTAAACTTAAATTCTATTTATATTTACCAAAGCAGTCATTCATTTGAATTTAGGCTGATCTTATCCTCACTTCTCTAAAAACAAATTTCTTATGAAATCATTCTTTACTTTTTTGTTGCTGTCTTGTTTTCTCTTTACAAATGCTCAAAATTTGGAGCTTAGTAGTTATGAAATGAATTTGGACAACTTAGATGATTATATCAACTATGGTGATCTAACTCTCTCTAATTTTTCTTCTGATGAAATTGAAATTGCGATACGACTTGAATCAGAATGTTATGTCGATGGTGACAATACGGCCATTCAAATTTGTATTGGTGCCTCATGCTTTCTCTCCGTTTCTGAGACAACCACTTGGGGAGAGACAGGGAGCGCAGTTTTAACACTTGGCGCGAATGAAGCAACAGACCAAATTAAATTCACACCGCTTCCTGTAGGTACGCATGGTTCTTCATGGAACCTAGTTCTTTTTGATCGCAATAATCCAGACAGGAGCGTCACGCTCGTAGTGAACATTGCAGAATGTACTGATCTTGTTAACACCATTGATTACGTTCATGAAGTTGGTGAAGCATTCCCTAATCCAGCTAGCGATTTTATTCAAATCCCTTATCAGCATGATGCAGCTGATGCTCAACTGCTTGTTTACAATACCGTTGGTGTCAGAATGGAATCAATTGTACTTGACCAATATAACAATCAAGTAGAGCTTAACGTCGCTGATTATACTAACGGTATTTACTTTTATCACATTATGGATAGCGACGGAGGATTATCTCCTATTTTATCTTTTGTGAAATAAATAAGTACTGATTATTTACTTAAAACGGCGAGGTTGGTAAATCAATCTCGCCGTTTTAGGTTCAACTCCTAAGTCCTCTTCTTTACACCAATCGATTCGAGATTTAAACTATTGTAAAGTCAATTTCCGCAAACCAACTACTCGGACGTAAAAAAAAGCGCATGATACTTTTTCCACTTTTCCCAATAATTGCAATTATTTGCTTTGTATTTATTGTTGTAAATTTTATTTATTTCCTCTTCAAAGGAAAGTTACTAGCTAGAAAAACGATTTGGAAAATTATTGAAACATTGACTGCCGTTGTTACTCCGATAGCCTTTCTGGCCTCCATGGATTTATCTTACGAGAATGAATGCTGTACTGAAAGTGCTATCTTCTCACCTGACCACAGAATTGGAATTTACCTACTTTTAACCGTTTGCATTGCTACTTTTGCTATTTCAATATTTAGAACAAAAGTGCTACCTCCTATCTCTGAATTTTCCATCAACTTATTTTTAATGCTAGGGCTTGTTTTAAATGTATTGCTTAGCATCCAATTAAACAATAATGATGATGGTTTCTTCTGGGTATTTTTTGGCAATGTTCCAATTATCATGTTGCTATTGATCAAACTGACAGAAAATCATCTGAGGATTAAGGCCTATTTCAATGAGCATCAAATTGAGCAAACTAGTCCATTAAATAACTTCGCTTTACAAATACTAAATCTTGACGCGTTTTATAAATTCCCAATTTTGCTAATGCTCTTGATTCCTTTTCTAATCATTCTCTCCATGGTTTTGGTGTTATTTGGCCAAAAGCCGGACAGCATGATTAGGGCATTTACAGATACTTACAAACATGGATTCTCACAACTAGATTACATGTGTGACAATGTAAGATGTGGCGGTCACTTTTTATGCTCCGTTGGCGCCAATGGTCATAAACAACTAGTAAAACCTATTAGGTATGGAAAACGAAATGGCGATAGAATCATTTGCAATAGACAGCTCCTGATTTCAAATGCATTTGAAGAAATGGTACAAGAGTTCGCACCTTCATTTCATAAAAGAATAAGAAACAATTACAATAAAGTTGGGAATATAATCCACAGGTATTATGGAATTTTTGAAATAAAAATAGTTTCTGATCTTATCTATCTTTTCATGAAACCATTAGAATGGTTTTTCCTATTTGCACTTTATTTATTTTGTGAGAAACCTGAGGATAGAATTGCGATGCAGTATTTAAGTCGTCAAGATCGATTAGCGATAAAGAGTAAGACTATAGTTAAAATCTAATTGATGCTAAATGATTTTATACTAGTCAGAATAATGAATAGAAAAACGGTTACTAAACTTTGAAAATTTAGTAACCGTCCCATTCAATTATCAATTACAATTTCTATATCTCACTCCTATCGCATCACCGTAATGTCGCCTTCGTAAATCAGCACTTCTCCATCAATAAACGCTACCTCTGCCATCACGATATAAACTCCTGTCTCAACTGCTTTGCCTTTAAACTGACCATTCCAACCTTCGCGAGAATCATTTGCCTGAGCATTGGTACTTTCGTAAACCATGGCTCCCCAGCGATTGAAAACACGTAGATAGTTAATCTGTTGCACCTCGGGGCCAGCATTCAAAAAGTAGAGATCATTTACACCATCTCCATTTGGAGAAAATGCATTTGGCATATAGACATTACGCTCTAGGATTACTTCTACGCGCGTTTCTGCGGAAGCAGTACATCCTGTCAAGGTATCTAAAACGGTTAGTTCATACAGCGTATTCTCTACCGGAGTAACATCAATTTCATCACAGTCTGGACAAACAATAGGTGCACTATTTGCTGTCCAATTATAAATAACATTTGAATTAAAAACAGTGGATTCTATCTCAGCACTCTCGCCAAGTTTTATCGATTGATCTTCATTTAATTCTAACAAAATTTCCTCAGGAGCTCCAACTTCAATTTCAAAAGCCTGTGCACAACCAGTCAAATCTTGAACAAACACATTGTAAACACCTGCAGTCAATAAATTGAAAGCGGTATCTAAACCATAGTAAATGCCATCTAGTGAATAGGTATACATATCGCTCATTCCGCCGAAAGCGGTATCAACACTAATGGCTCCGCTACTGATTCCTTCCGGACAGGTAACGGGAAAGCTGGTTAGGTTCGCAAAAATCTCATTGGGTTCCGTCAAACTTCCAGAAGCCACGCCAGTACATCCAGTGATATCTGTTACCGTTACAACGTATTGTCCAACAGTTAAGCTATTCGCAGTGCCATTCAATGAACCGTTGCTCCACTCAAAGGTATAACCACCACTTCCTCCAGTTGCAATAGCTGTAAGGGCACCATCTGCGCCACCAAAACAAGCTATTTCTGAATCAGTAGAAACGATGACATTAACGGCATCTGCTGGTTGCGTAATGGTGATACTAGTAGTTGAGGAACATCCATTGGCATCAACAACAACAACACTATGTACACCTGCATCAAGATTAGATGCTTGTTGAGTTGTTTCTCCATTATCCCAAAGGTATGATTGCGCTGTTCCATTGATACTCACTGTTGCTGCCCCATCTGAACCACTGAAACAAGAAACAGGATTAACTTCGACGGCAGTTGCAATAACTTCATCCGGCTCTGCAACAGCCGCAGACATAATCGCTTCACAATTATTAGTATCCGTTACTGTTACCAAATAGGTTCCAGCACAGAGATTGTTGACTGCAGGTCCAGTTTGACCAGTTGGCCAACTAAATTGATATGGAGGGGTTCCTCCGTTTATGGTAAATCCAACAGAACCATCACATTCTCCAAAACAAGAGGTTGCTGTTTCATTTACCGTTGCGGTTAATTCATCAGGTTCGATAACGAGCGCAGACGTTTCAGCCTGTCCCCAAGCATCAGTTACCGTTACGAAGTAGGTTCCTGGAGGTAGATTATTGACTAGCCCATCACCGTTTTGTACGAGTACTGAACCGAATCCATTTAAGGAGTTGTCTTGGTTTTGCCAAATATAACCATAAGGTGCTTGACCTAAATTTATATCAATGGTAAGTGAACCATTGGTGTCTCCATTACAAGACAGGTTGTCGTCAGCAACGGTTACTTCAATGTTACTAGGAAAATCAATTGTTACACAATCTGTTGCCGTACAACCAATATCATCCGTTACGGTGACACAGTAATTCTGTCCACCAATTAAGTTCGTCGCAGTTTGTGTCGTTTGTGCATCTGACCATTGGTAGGAAAAAGGTCCCTGCCCTCCATTTACATTAGCTGTAGCTTCCCCATCTGGAACCGCTGGACCAGTTGCAGGGAGACTAACATCTGCCGTTACAGTCAGTTCATCTAAGACGGTAAGATTGGCAACGATGGAACTATCACAGGTATTGAATCCTGTTTCGACTTCCGTCCAAATACCTGTTGTATTGTAAATTACACCACCGATTAGAATGCTTTCGCCAAAACAGATGGTGGTATCAATTGTGGTTGTATTTTCCGGAAGGATCACTAAAGTTCCAGTTATCGTACTGTCGCATTGTGTCGTACTAGTCAAGACTTCGTTGATAGGTCCAGAAGTGTTGTAAACCACAGAACCAACCACTAATACTTCACCAAAGCACAGCGTTTCATCTAGTACTGTTTCAATCGGAGCTAGTACTTCTACGTTTCCGACAATAGTCGAATCACAACCAAGAAAAGAAGGTAAGACAACGTTGATTGGGCTAGTTGCGTTAAACACAGTTGCACCAACAGTCAGCGTCTCACCTGCACAAAGCGTTGTATCAATGTTGGTGAATATCGCAGCCGGCTCTATCACATCTCCGATAGCGATGGTAATTCCAAAAGCATCAGAAATAGTAAAGCTATATGAACCTGCTGGTAAATTATCTATTGTATTATTTCCTCCTTCGGTAGCGATGACACCTGCACCATTTATCGTTGCATCTGCCAAATTCTCCCAAGTATAATCATATGGTGCCGCACCGTTTGAGACCGAAAGGTTGAGTTGACCATCAGTATCACCAGGACAATCTAAATTAAAATTATTGAGCGCCGTTAGAATATTACTGGGGAATAAAACAAGCACACAATCTTCAACGGTACATCCGATTCCATCTGTAATCGTAACACAGTAATTTTGTCCACCTGTTAGATTGATAGCAGTTGGCGTTGTTTGGCCATCAGACCATTCGTAGGTAAAGTTACCTGCTCCTCCAGTACCAACTACAGTAGCTTCTCCATCCGTAGTCAGGTAACCCGTAGCTTCTACCGTTTGGGTAGCTGTAGCGGTCATTTCATCTGTAATTGCTAGGGTTAAATTAACAATAGAGTCACAGCCATCAGCTGTTGTTAAAACTGGGTTGTACATCCCTGCCGCATTGAAGTCTATTCCGCCTATTGTTACAGTTTGACCAAAGCAGATAGTTGTATCAAGTGTAGAAGAAAAAGGAGGTAAAACGGTTACGGTACCGATGATTAAACTATCGCAATCATTCCATGCAGGAATGGTAATGTCTACATTCGAAGTTGCGTCAAAGACCTCACCACCAATTACGATTGATTGTCCTGCACAGAGTACTTCATCAATTTGTGTGGTCGACTGTGGTCCAACATCACCTCCATCAATAATTGTCAGATCAAAAACACCTCTAGTTTCAGTTCCATCACCATCGATCAACAACCAGACGATTTCGCCAGGATCAAGACATTGTACTTCTAATACTTCGTCTAAGTCTTGTAAAGTGTAGTTGGTTGCTATTTCTGAAAAGAATCCAGTGCACTGATCATTATTTGAAGTAAATAAAGCAAATTGAATTCCTAAGGGATAGTCTAAATCGCTCGTTCCATTAATTATAATATGACCAGATGGTGGAACTGCAAATTGATACCAAACCGTTTGCTGAGGAACGAAAGCAGAAGTCCATGGTTCATTGAAAGTATAATCCGCACAATAATTGGATTGGTTGGTTAAAGTAATTAATCCGCCTTCAGGTACAGCTCCTAGGTTTTCTGCCTCACACATCACATCTCCTCCAGAAGTAACATCGACGTCATTTATTTCAAGACCAAAGAAACCTTCTACACCTGCAGCACTTGCAGCACCATCGACCACTATAAAATATGTTGTATTTGGATCAAGACAGAAAACATCTTCTTGCTCATCATCTGTCGATAAGTCAGATGATGTCTCTACTGTTGAGAAGTTTCCATTACAAGTACCATCAGTTGATTCAATAACACTAAACTGTAGGGTCATTGCATCGCCATAATTAGACGGATCAGAAGTTAAGTCAATCTTGGTTACTACAGGATCAGGTGAGGTTGTAAAAGTAAACCAAACGGTTTGGTCAGCACCAAAACCAGTACCCGGTTCGCCTGTATTAGTTGCACAATAGTT
>CALGLS010000121.1 GCA_937959375.1 uncultured Saprospiraceae bacterium | reverse complement strand
AAACAAACCTCATTTTTACTAAACATACTAATAAACGAATCTCGATGAAAAACGTAATTGCCTTCTTAAGTTTAATCTTGCTTTTTACGGCTTGTAAACCAGAATATCCTGAAGATATTCAAGGGAAGAAAACTTTATTGAAAGAAAAGAAAGATGCACTCAGAGCACTTGAAGCTGATATCACTAAGCTCAAAGATGAGATCGCTGGCTTAGATACAACCAAGATCGTCAAGCAACGTCGATTGGTTACTTTACAGCAATTAGAAAAGAAAACCTTCAAGCGGTTTGCTGATATACAAGCTACTGTTCAGTCTAACGAAGCCGTGATGGCAAGTAGTGAAACGGGCGGGCGATTGATACAAATGACTGCGGTAGAAGGTCAGTCGGTTCGCAAAGGACAATTGATTGGAAAAGTAGATATGCAAACGGTTGATAAGCAGATTGCCGAATTGGAAAAAGGATTAGAACTGGCCGCAGATATTTTCGAAAGACAAAAGCGTTTGTGGGATCAAAACATTGGTTCAGAAATTCAATTCCTAAAAGCAAAAAATGATAAAGAGCGTATCGAAAAATCATTGGAGTCTGTTCGTTTTCAATTAACCAAAGCCAATGTTTACGCTCCGATTTCTGGAGTGATTGATCAGGTGTTTTTGAAAAGTGGTGAGATGTCTGGACCGGGCCAACCGATTGTACAAATCATGGATGTACGAAAAGTAAAGGTAGTGGCCAGTTTGCCTGAAAATTATTTAGGAGTTATTAAGAAAGGGGATATGGTAAACATTAATTTCCCTGCAATTGGAGAAGATCGCAAAGGACGAGTTAGTCTTGTTGGCCGGTCAATTAATCCTGGTAACAGAACTTTTGATGTAGAAGTTGAGATGAATAATACGGGCAATATTTTGAAACCAAACTTACTCGCACTCATGAAAATAAATGACTACACACTTGATGATGCAGTAGTCTTACCATTAGAAACCATCTTGCAAGAAGTGAGTGGCAAAAATTATGTGTACGTCAAATCAACTGGTGCCGATGGTTTGATGGCAAAGAAAGTCTACGTAGAAACAGGAGAAAGTTTTGAAGGTGAAATTGTGATTACAGAAGGATTGGACGGAACAGAAGAAATTGTAGCAGATGGTGCACGTTCTCTAACGGATAAAGACCTAATAAAGGTAGAGCCTAAAGGTTAACCCTATTTGAAAACTAAATTAAAATGCATTGACAAGGCTGTGGTGAATTTAACTACCGCTACCATTGTCGCTGCTACTTTAACAGAAGGAAGTTGTTTAAGTATTTTGAAAGATTATTCTGTAAGCACTTTTGTCAAGTTTAAACAACTTTTATAAAAACATTCATGCCGAATGAAAGATATAATCGATAAATTCAAAGAAAGTTTTAGAGAGTTTTCACTGACCTCACTGGCAGTAGATAATGGAACAAGTATTTTTATACTCACGTTCATGATTCTGCTTTTTGGAATCAACTCTTATATGACGATGCCAAAGGAAAGTTATCCTGAAATTCCATGGCCACAGAAATATGTCCAAACGGTTTACTTCGGTAACTCAGCGGAGGATATTGAAGATTTGATTACACGCCCGCTTGAAAAAGAAATTGCCTCTATCAGTGGCATCAAAAAAATCACCTCTTCTTCTCGTCAGGATTTTTCTATCGTAATTGCGGAGTTCAACGCAGATGTTGATTCTGATTTGGCTGTCCAAAAAATAAAAGATGCCATTGATCGAGCAAAGCCCGAACTACCAACCGATCTAACTCAAGATCCGGAAGTGCTAGATGTGAATCTTGCTGACCTTCCAATTATGACGGTTAATCTCGCAGGTAATTTCTCCAACGACGAACTAGATGGCTATGCTGAATATCTAAAAGAAAAGATAAAAGATCTCCGAGAGATTAATGATGTCGATATTAAAGGAATTATGGATCGTGAAGTTTCCATCGAAGTGGACTTACCGCGAATGGAAATTTTGCAAGTTTCTTTTGGAGATATCGAAAATGCCATTCGTTCAGAAAACATTACTATGTCAGGTGGTGAGATTGTTGCCAATGATTTTCGTAGAACGATAAGTATCAAAGGACAATTAAAGAGCATCAAAGAATTTGAAAATCTAATTGTTAAAAGTGAGAATCAACGTCCGATCTATCTGAGAGATATTGCAAAAGTAAAGTTTGGTTTTCAGGAGCGATCAAGTATCGCACGTGCGGATCAGGAAGCAGTAGTGTCTCTGGATATTCTAAAAAAGAAAGGAGAAAACCTACTCGATGCTTCTGACAAAATTAAACTCGCAGTTGAAGAAGCAAAAGCATCTGGTTTCTTTCCAGAAAATTTAAAGGTGACCTTGTTTAATGATCAATCGGTTGAAACACGAAATCTAGTTTCCAACCTTCAAAACAGTATTATATCGGGAGTCATTCTCGTAGTTTTGGTACTCTTGTTTTTCTTGGGTATTCGTAATGCCTTATTTGTGGGTATGGCAATTCCATTGTCTCTGTTGATGGGGATTTTGATTATCAATACGATTGGTTATACATTGAATATGGTTGTACTTTTCTCGCTCATATTGGCGCTGGGATTATTGGTGGATAATGCGATTGTGGTGGTGGAAAATATTTTCCGTTATCGACAGAATGGTTATTCGAGTACGGATTCATCAAAGTATGGAGCAGGAGAAGTAGCGATGCCAATTATTGCATCTACAGCAACTACACTTGCAGCCTTTTTGCCTTTGGCCTTTTGGCCAGGACTGATCGGTGAGTTTATGAAGTATTTGCCAATTACCTTGATCATCGTTTTGTCTTCATCGCTTTTTGTAGCCTTAGTAATCAACCCGGTTTTTACATCGGCACTAATGAAAGTGGATGAGCGATCAGAAGATGCAGCAACAAGAAGACGTAAAGTTAAAAATGTACTTCTATTTGCATTGTTAGGAATCTTAATCGCATTGTTAGGACATTTGATGAAAGTTATGTGGTTGCGAAATATCATGTCGATTGTAGTTGGAGTGACTTTGGTTAATTTCTTTTTGTTACGACCTGCATCTTTCTTTTTTCAAGATAAGATATTACCAATTTTAGAAAACGGTTATAATAAGTTTATTCGTTTTGCTTTACGCAAATACAATCCATTCTTTTTCTTCTTAGGATCAGTGGCCTTGTT
>CALGLS010000120.1 GCA_937959375.1 uncultured Saprospiraceae bacterium | reverse complement strand
ACAGAAGGTATCGTAAATTTCCTTTTGAAAATGAAGCATATCCAAACCGCTGCTTTCATTACAGAACAACCTACTGTTGTGAAACTATCACTTCGCTCAAAGGGTGATATCTCAGTTCAGGAAATCGCAACGAAACACTTCAAAGGTGGTGGGCATAAAAATGCTTCCGGTGGATACTCCTTTTCAGGATTGCGTGCTACCGTCAAGAAGTTCAAAGAGATTCTTCCAGAGTTCAAAGAGATGTTAACTGGGAGTAACTAAAATGAAAAGAATAACGAAAATGATACCTCAGTAGAAGGTCTGATTTTTGTTGATGTTCTAACGAATAAGATAACAAACAAGTTTTATGAGACATATCATTGCATTACTAAGTGTACTTTTAATTTTTTCTGCTTGTACAGATACAGCTACTACTGCACCAAATACCGAAGGCAAATCGAATAGTGGGAACAAAGGAACACAGGTTACTGGAAAATTGATTCCCGGTTCTGAAAAAGGAAATACACCAACAGGCTATCCTTACGTTTTGCACAAAAGACATGAAGGAGCTAAGCCACAAGTTGGCGATCAAATTACTTATCACGAAATTCTCTTCTTAAACGATTCCTTAATCAAATCTTCTCATTATGGCTTTGAGCCAATCAAGACGATGATGCCGGAGGAAAAGTTAGTGGCAAAGCCTGCACCGCCAAGTTACGAAGCAATTAAAATGCTGAGTGTAAAGGACAGTATTACGGTTTTTCAAAAAATAGATTCTACTCTTGTCAAGGCTAGCCAAATTCCAAAATGGTTGAGTCACGGAGACGAGCTTCGTTATGAAATTACATTAGAATCTCTTACGCCAAGAGCCGAGGTTGAAACTGGAATTATGCAATTAAAAGGACGTGCAGTGACCGTTAGAGATTCTTTGAAGATGAGAATTGAGATGTTTAAGAAAGGAGAACTTGATAAAGAAATACAGACGACCGAATCTGGTCTAAAATACATTGTTCACGATCCGGGAGAAGGCGAAGCAATTGAGAGTGGTAAGTTCCTTCAAGTGCATTATTTTGGAGCACTAATGGATGGAACACCTTTCGATGATAGTTTTGGAAAAGCGAAGCGATTTGCCTTTCAAGTTGGGCGAGGTCGTGTCATCCAAGGATGGGATGATGGTCTTGTAAACGTGAAAAAAGGAGGCAAAATCACCATGTTTATTCCTTACAAACTCGGATACGGCGAAGCTGGTAAACCTTCTCGTGATGGCAAAACACCAGGTATTCCTGAACGAACGGATATTGCCTTTTATGTAGAAGTGGTGGATGTTAGATAAGCGCTTTTTAAGTTCCGAATAGCTGTAAAGAAAACCTGTTCATCCTTGCTTGACCGACAGGCAGGCTTTCAAAAAAAACGCGTCCAAGGAATTTTTTTTGCAAGTAGGAAACTTACAAAAACTTAATCCTTAATCACCTTTCTCATCCATCGTTGCTCTCCATCCGAAATGGTAATCAGGTAAATTCCTGAAGGGTTACCATTTAGCGAAAGCTCAATTGAATTCGTATTCGCAAACTGATGTGTCGCAATCTTTCGCCCAGAGATATGATAAACTTCAACGTCCAAGTTCTTTGGCGTCTTATCTATTAATTCAATCGTTGTATAGTCGGAAAAAGGGTTTGGAAAAAGACGTAAATCTTTTGCTTGATCCACACTTGTATTGGTTGTATTGCAGTAGGTTTGAAAATGATCAATAGGACTATACAAGCTTAAGCCCGTATCACAAATTGCTCGAACTTGGAAATCGTAATCCGTACATTCAATTAGATTCGTAAGATTGTAAAATGTATTGTTGCTTGTAATCGTATTCCACAAAAGATCAGAAACGCCCATCTCTTTGTATCTAAATTGATAAGAAATTGCTGAAGGATGCTCTGACCAAGTTATTAAGGCTGTCGTCTGGGTCACATCCGAAAGTGAGATGTTTGTAGGAGGACTACATAGTTGCGAAGGACTACTATAGATATTGATACAATAATCTTGGATCTCTCCGTCAAAAGAACCTTCACAAGCAGTAGAAGGGTTTTGATATTTCATACTGACACGAAGTCTGGTTGTACCTTGTAGTGAGGAAGTAGGAATTGTAATTTGTCCATTGATGACATCGTCCGTAGTTGCCGTTCCGCAATCATATACTTTTTCAGAAAGATCTGCGAAAGTACCATCTCGATTATAATCAATCCAAATGCTATAATATTCTTCATATGCTTCTCCAGAAAATCCAGGTTGAATTTCGAATGAATAAGTCTCACCTTGAATCAAATCTGTTGAAGCACCTGTAAAGTGATATCCTTCTTTCGCAGAATAATGTTGAATGTCATTCAATTCAAAATAGGAAATCCACTCAAAAATAGAACTTGCTGCAGGTGGTTCACAATAGTTCATATCAAGACAGGCACCACATCCTATAGTTGAGAAATATTGAATAGGAGAGTAGTTACTGTTTTCACCACCACAAACACTTTGTACCTGCAGTTCATAATCCGTACAGGAAGTTAACATTTGTATGGTTGAGTAATGTAAGGTCGTTGAAAGGTAATTCCAATCTGGAACGCCAGCTTCTCTATAACGAATGTTGTAACTATCGGTAACCAAACTTCCCGTCCAGCTAATGACAAGATTATTGCCACCGGGAAGAAGGGAATAGCCGACTGGCGCAAGACATTCGTCCTGTGTAACAATGTTTACACAATAATCTTCAACCTCACCAGCGGTGGGTAATGAATCACAAGGAGCCATGATGTTCGGTGAGCCAATGATTCGCATTCGGGTATTACCCAAAAGTGCATCTGGAGGAACATTAAAGGTGCCACTTACAAGTGAAACGTTATTATTCGTTTGAAAAGCTAAATCACTTCCGGTGAATTGACCATCTTGATTGTAATCAATCCAAATTTGAATGTACAAAGGAATGGAAGTAAAGTCGTAGTCCGTTTCAATGGTGAAGTCATGAAAATAACCTTGCAGAAGCGTAGCAGAGGTCATGGTGAAATCGGTATATCCATTCACTGAATTTCCAGAAACATTATCAAGATCATTTACAGCAACTCGACTGATCCATGAAAGGGGTGTTCCCACAGATTCGATTAAGCAATATTCACTCTCAAGGCAATAACTGCAACCAGAGGTCTCAAAAGTCATGAGCGGAGAATAAGGCGTTGCTGAACCGCTTTGACATAATGTACTGATTTGTATTTCATAGCTGGAACATGGAACAAGATCCGTAAGGGTAATGTCGGTTGTGCCATTTACTATTTCAATCCATGACTGTCCGATTGCTCGGTAACGAACATAATAACTATCAGCAACCGTTTGATTAGGCCAGCTTATATAAACTGAAGTAGTTGAGAGGTTAAAGATTGAAATCGGATCTGGAGCTTCGCAACAACCATCCGTTTCAAATAAATGAACAGGAGAAACCGGAGAAACGCCACTACCACAAATGGATTGCAATGTATATTCGTATTCAGTGCAGGGGGTTAAATTAGTCAAAGTATAAGGAGATTGTATGGCAGAGGCATTGGTCCAATTCATAGCACCAACTTCTCTATATTTCAGGTTTACACTAATGATGTTACTACCTGCCAGCCAATCAATGATAGCGCTCTCTTGTTCAATAGCAGAGGTTGTAATAAGTGATGGTGGGAAGCATGCAGTAAACGCACAATTGTCCATCAAGATTTCCATACTATTATTCAAATTGAGTCGACCTCCTGATTTTACTAAGTTTGATAAATCGGAATTTTGTGTAACACCTTCCATCAAATAACTTTTCATTAAAAGTGCAGTCGCATCTGGATCATTTTTGGCGAGCCAACTTATATCAGGGCATGGACTGGAATAGAGTAGGGCAATTGCTCCAGCAACATGTGGTGCTGCTGCAGATGTTCCTGCAAAAGCTCCATAAGAGTTGTTTTTCTTTATGGTCCAAACATCTGCTCCAAATGCCCCTAGGTCAATGTTTTCTATCCCGTATCCAGCGTTTGGTGCTTTTGAATCATCGTGATCGATATTGGTGACACTAACCAAAAAGTCACTCGGACAAGTAGTAGGAAGATCACCGGAGATATCTACATTTAGGTTGGCATTTGCGGTAGCTGCTGCATCCAAGATACCAACTGTTCCTAATGAATCGTAAAATGCACACCAGAGCGGAGCATCTTCAGGTAAACCAAAGTTAATCCCCCAAGAAGTATTGGTGGCTACTACAAATGAACCTTCAGCACCATTCGTTTCATTGTATCTTTTTCGTTGGTGGAAAGGATATGAATAAGCAGCAATCGTTTGTGCTTCGGTAATACCCCGAACGACGACCATGATTTTTACATTCCAATTGACTCCACTTACACCTACATTGTTATTTCCCTTTGCCCCAATAATACCAGCCACAGGTGTTCCGTGCCATCCTGCATTATTTCCTGAAGTCAAATCATCATTCGAGTTTACTACATTCCAACCTAAGTAGTCATCTATATAACCATTGTTGTCATCATCTATTTGATTGTTGGGAATTTCATGGTGGTTTCTCCACATGTTCTGATAAAGATCTTCATGATTAGGATCAACTCCTTCGTCGATAATGCAAACTACAATGGTATCTCCGTCAGAGGTCAGTCCACCTGTCGAAATATTCCAAGCCAATTCTGCATCTAAATCTGAGTTAATTGTTCCACCAGATTGCCCCGTATTAATAAATTGCCATTGGCTATCAAATTGAGGATCGTCAGGAATATTTCTGTTGGACACAAAATGATTGAACTGCGCCATTTGAACTAACCTATTTTGGCGCAAGCCTGCTAATAAATGATATTCATTAATGGTCACGTGGTCAAATTGAAGCGACCATATATTAACTGGAGAAGCACTGATTTGTTCAATCTGAAATTTATTGGATGGATACTGCTGTGAGAGTTCGTCTACTAATGTTTGGGTACGCGCTTCATTTTCAAATTGGATCAAACATTCACCTAACACATGATCTAGCTGCTGACCAGATAAGTTTGGTAAAAAGAAGAGTAACAAGATGCTTAGTCTAAACGCTTCTCGCAAACGTGTTTGTACAGTGTTTTTACTATTCATATAGTATAGATACCTATTGAAGTCTTTGTTAGTTAAGGGTTTATCGTTTGAAGTTAAAATTTAAACATAATCTAAGTGGAAACCTCAATTCTTGCAAGGCGTATACGTCACTTTGTATATGCAATTTGCAAATCATTTGATTAATATATTGGAGTTGAACGGACAAAAATGAGAAAATATGGCTAAGAAATCAATCTTTTTTCTGATTTGTTTGCTAGGACACAAAGATTGTGAGCTTAATAAGATTATGTGTTCTAATGTGGTGATATTCGAATAGGCTTTCCCCTTAAACAGAAAAGAAATTAATCCATAGATTCCTATCATTAATCAAAGGGTTTGTTAGCTTTGCACAAAGCGTTATAATCTTTTACTAAATCACTAAAAAATGACCATAGAGCAACTTAAAAAGCTCAAGACGCGTGTGGATTCTCTAAGGAGGTATCTTTGACGTCGAGAACAGAATTGAACGGATAGCTGATAATAAATTGAAAGCGCAAGACCCAGACTTTTGGACAAAGCAAGATGTTGCCAAAGCGCTCATGAAAGCCACCAAAATGGATGAGAACTGGGTAAATGGATATAAACGAGTCAACGAAGCGGTTGAAGATCTTGAAGTGCTTTTTGATTTCTCAAAAGAGGGAGAAGCTACCGAAGATGAAGTAAACGCTAAGTATGATGCTACAATAGCAGAGATCGATGATCTCGAATTTCGCTCCACACTTAACAAACCAGAAGATGAGCTGTCTTGCCTCCTCGAAATCAATGCAGGAGCTGGCGGTACAGAAAGTAATGATTGGGCAGAGATGCTCTTGCGCATGTACACCATGTATGCCGATAAGAATAAATTCAAATGGTCGCAACTCAACCGAGTAGATGGCGATGTTGCTGGTATCAAATCTGCCGTAATCGAAATCACAGGAGACTATGCCTACGGTTTTCTGAAAGGCGAAAACGGTGTGCATCGATTGGTTCGGATCAGTCCATTTAATGCACAAGGTAAACGGCAAACATCTTTTGCTTCTGTTTTCGTACATCCGATGGTTGATGATACGATTGAGATTGAAATCAATAGTGCAGATTTGGATTGGGATACTTTTAGAGCATCTGGAGCTGGTGGACAGCACGTTAACAAAACGGAATCCGCCGTTCGGGTACGACACGCGCCATCTGGTTTAGTCGTAGAATGTCAAGAAGAACGTTCTCAACATTTGAATAAAGAAAAAGCTTTAAAGATGTTGAAGTCCCGATTGTATGATTTAGAAATCAAAAAGCAACACGCAGAACGTGATAAGGTCGAAGCAGGTAAAACGAAGATAGAGTGGGGCGCTCAAATCCGATCTTACGTATTGGATGATCGTCGTGTGAAAGATCACCGATCTAATTATCAAACGAGTCAGACCGATGCTGTTTTGGATGGAGACCTTGGTGCTTTTATTAAGGCGTTTTTGATGATGGGAGCTACGTAATTGGAGTTGGCAGTTAGCAGACTGAGGAAAGTACAATTTCAATTTCAAACTCAATTCCTATGACCGCATCGCGCGCAAAATTGAGTTTGAGCTTGAAATTGTATTTTAAATTGAGTTTGAGTATCAAAGCATACTTTGAATATTTAACCAGTGTTCAAAATTTAATAACCAAAGTTCCTGTCTATCTTACAATAAAGGGAAACTTCGGACTTCGGACTTCCGTCTCCTCAGGTTGACCGCTAAGTCAGTTCTCTGAATATTTAGCTGCATCGCTTTTAGGAAATTTTTTAAACCTGTCGGGCCGCCAGGCTGGATGTAAAACCGCAAAATGATAAACCTGTCGGGCCGCCAGGCGGGAGTCAAAATGTAAAAGTTGCCGAATACCGTGGCAAACAAGATGTATTCGCGATCGCGGGAAAACTTTTACATCCAGCCTGGCGGCTCGACAGGTTTGGACTTTTGCGGTTTTACCTGTCCGGCTGGCCAGACGGGCATTTTACATTTAGACCCTGTTCCGAATGCCAAATTCAATTAACGGTCAGCCTGGGAAGACCGAAGTCTGAAGCTTTCATCTATCGTAGAAATAGAACTCAACTTAAGGCTGAGAAATGAGGGAAACTTCCGTCTTCGGACTTCGGACTTCGGTCTCTCATTCTCTCATCCTCTCGCCTAAAGATTTATCAATTGGAGCTTCGCCGGGGAATGCATTATTGTGTTTCCCGGCTTTTATTTGGAACCCTCGAGTTTACCCACAATAACAATTTCGCTTATTAGCGAAATAGCTGATCATATAAAGTGAAACGAATCGTTTAAAAACTACCCTGTCTAAAATCGTAAAAAGCTCATAATTTTACGTTACTTCGCTAAAGTACTAAACGGTGTTCTTGAACAAGCTTCAATAGCATAAAAACAAAACCGATTTCGAAACGTTAGACCCTTAGTGATACAAATATTTATAGATTACCCCTTGTTGCTGCTCTTTACTGTGGCCTCTTTAGGTTACTTGGTAGGAAGCATAAAAGTTAAAGGAACCTCGCTAGGTGTAGCGGCGATCCTATTTACTGGTCTTGCTATTGGAGCCATTGATCCTCGCTTGCATTTGCCTGAGATCATTCTGCAACTCGGTCTGTCCATCTTTGTGTATTCTATTGGTTTGTCATCGGGGCCAGCTTTTTTTAAGTCTTATCGTAAGAATGGCTTTCGCGAAATACTGTTTATTCTGTCCATGTTGATTTTGTCAGGTTTGATTGCCTGCCTGCTATGGTTTATGTTCGGGTTTTCGGCAGCGACCGTCACCGGAATTTATAGTGGAAGTACCACTAACACGGCGGCATTGGCAGGAGTGATCGACTATATCAATACCACGTATCCGAATGACCAACAACTAGTACAGGATGCCGTACTGGGATATTCTTTTTCATATCCGATGGGTGTGATGGGAGGCATCATTGGTATAATGGTCATGGAGAAAGTTCTGAAAATTGATTATGCAAAAGAGCAATCGGAATTGCGTAAAGAATATCCTTCAGAAGGAAAACTAAGTAGTGCTACAGTTGAGATTTCAAATGAGAGAATTTGCGGAATCGCATTGAGGGATTTACTGAGAACACATGATTGGGAAGTCATCTTTGGCAGAATAGTAAAAAAGGAAAAAGTTGATTTGATTAATTGGGATACGCGATTTGAAGTGGGAGATATTGTGATGTTGGTGGGGAATGAATTTGATTTGAATGAAGTCATAAAGGTCCTGGGGAAACGAAGTAAATCTCCTTTAACCCATGATCGAGAAATGTTTGATGTACGCCGAATTTTTGTTTCTAATCCGAAAGTGGTGGGACGAACCTTGGCTTCACTTGATTTGGATAAAAAATACAATGCTGTCATCACACGTATTCGCCGTGGCGATGAAGAAATGATTGCTAAAAGTGATACGATTTTAGAAACGGGTGACCGGATTCGGTTTATTGCTCGAAGAGAAGACTTAGAAGCGTTGTCTGAATTTTTTGGAGACTCCTATACTGCTTCCAGTAAGGTCAACCTTTTTTCTTTCGGATTGGGAATTGGACTGGGTTTGATTTTGGGAACCATAGAAATTTCCTTCGGTAGTGAGTTTAGTTTTAAATTGGGATATGCTGGTGGTCCATTGATAGTAGGATTATTGTTAGGAACTTTGCGTAGAACGGGCTCCATCGTTTGGATATTACCTTATAGCGCTAACATTACCTTACAGCAAATTGGTTTGATTTTGTTGCTTGCCGCAATAGGTGTTTCATCTGGAAATGCACTAGTGGACAGTCTTTCAGCACAAGGTTTGATGATTGTTTTAGCCTCAGCTATTATTAGTTTACTGACAGCTTTTGCCATTTTATTTATAGGCTATCGCTGGTTTAAAAAACCGTTTAGTGTACTGGTGGGAATGGTTGCCAATCAGCCTGCTATTCTAGATTTCGCAATGTCTCGCTCCAAAAACCGGATTCCAGTATTTGGTTATGCGATGATGTTCCCTCTGGCTTTGATTTGTAAAATCTTGATTGCTCAGGTCTTGTTTTGGGTGTTGGGAGGCTAGAAAACTGCTACTGATTGGTCATTTTAAGATTTATTGTAAATCTTAACAGGCATTGGCATAGCTTTCGTATTACTGATATCCAGATATTTATTGGGGGCTTGGCAATTAGAGTTGGGGCATCATTTTGTTGTCGCGACACGTTTCCTCTCGGTCAATATTAAATTCCAATAAATTTAATTGAGAACAACAATCTGAAGTTGCTTTAATAACTTCAATATAAAATTTATTAAACAAACAATTTAAAATGAAAAAATTATTATTTCTTTTATTAACAGGAGCTCTATTTTTTACAACTTCTTGTAATAATGACGACGATGAACCGGCGTTTACATTTGATTGTACTTACATGAAAGTAAAGGAAGGTTCAAAGCTGACTAGCAAAATAGAATCGTTTGATATCTTTGGTGGCTCAACAGAATCAACGACTACTTCAGAGGTAGTGGACCAAAGTGAAATTGATAATACACTCGTAGCTGTTTTTGAAAACGAAATGGGTTTGCAATCTTTCGTTACCTGTGAGGGTGAGAAATTTATTGTTACTGCTCAGGGGCAAACTATGGTTGACGGAGCGGTTACAATGACTGAAGATATTTTATTGACTTTAGATTTAGGACGTACAGTTGGTGAGGATTATGAAGTTGCAACTATTGTAAGTAATACAACTTTTTATGGTGAAACCTTTCAAACCATTAACAAATATATTGGTCGGGTAGTCGAAAAAGATATGACAATGGTTGTAGAAGGAACGACTTATACGGATGTTGTGAAATTTGAAATGGAGTCTTATACTACTTCTTCTTTAGTTCCGGACCTTGAGCTTTTTACATCTACGACTACTTACTACATGGCTCCTGAAGTAGCAACTATATTGACTGAGATTTATGATGAATCACAGGGTTTCCTTACATTAAAGTCTAGTTTGACTAGCTACGAATATTAATAATTGCTCGCTTACTTTTGAAGTTTTAAAGAACTTCTGTATAAATTTAGTAAGTTGAGTTTTTAAAAATGCCACTTTGGGTTAATTCCTGGAGTGGCATTTTTTAATA
>CALGLS010000119.1 GCA_937959375.1 uncultured Saprospiraceae bacterium | reverse complement strand
TCAAAAATCTCTTGAATATTTTCAATATACGGTAAGCCCGAACTAAACTCAATCGCGAATTTCGCTGACTTAGCTGCTTCGATTAGTTGGTTGATTTCCTTACCGGAAAATGCTAATGTGCTTACGTAGAGATTCATGTGTTTTTTTATTTTTTTAAGGAGAACAAGGTTTGAAGGACACTCAATATGCGGAGTTTATCTGGTGCGAAACAGGCCCGCGATAGTGTGCCCTTCAAACCTTCAAACCTTACCCCCCTTCAAACCTTAATCCTCACCACCTCAAATGATGCTCCTTCAAAATCGTATCTGTAGCCAAATCACTGACCAGCTCCTTCCCAATTACTTCTTCCAATCGCTTCGGTGCAATCCCAGTCGCAGGTCGCTTAAAGGCCAAATGCTCTTTTTTCAAAACAGTACCAGCGGCCAAGTCAGTCACCAAAACAATACTTCTGCGCATGCCTTTTGTATTGGCAATCTCTGCAGCAGTCGGACGTTTTACAGGATCTCCCAAAGTTTTTTCAATACTGCGTATTCCATTCACCAACTCAGTAAACTCAGCAGGATTAAGCGAACTAGAATGATCAGGCCCAGGTAAATCTTTATCTAAAGTAAAATGTTTCTCAATCACTTTTGCGCCAAGCGCCACAGAAGAGTAACAAGCAAAATTAGTAGGGACATGACAAGAGTAACCATACAAAATGTCTAGCGCATCTCCCATGCTTTTCATCGCTAAGATATTGGCATCTTCTAGTGAAGAAGGGTAGTTGGTGGTACACTGTAACAAGGCAATCTGATGATTACCAGTAGAACGAATCGCCGCAACACCTTCATATACTTCTGCCAAGTTTGCCATGCCAGATGATATGATCATCGGTTTACCGAAACCAGCCACATACTTTAAAAAATCCCATTCTACCAACTGACCAGATGCAATCTTAAAGGCATCAACGCCTAAGTCATTTAGGAAATCAGCATCCGCATAATTATAGGGCGTAGACAAAAATTGAATGTCTAGTTTTTTGCAGCAAGCAATGATTTCATTGTAATGTTCCAATGGCAATTCCAGCTTCTTAAGCATCGCGAGTTGCGACTCTGCTCTATCGGTTACCTCTAGTTGGTAATTCGCTTTTGGTGCCGCCGCAGTCACTACCGCTTCCGCTTTAAACGTTTGAAACTTTACACAATCAACTCCTGCTGCTTTTGCAGCTTTCACTAAGTCGAGTGCCATTTCCAATGACCCGTTGTGATTGACACCAGCTTCTGCTATGATGTAGCAGGGGTGTTGAGCACCAACAGTAAAATTTCCAATTTTAATTGTATTCTTCATGTTCTTTAAAAATTAACAGCCGACTTTAATTGATCCGATTAAAACGATTTACAAAATGCTAGTATCCTTTAAGGAACTTCTCTTTTTAAGGATTTATGTTTAAATCATTTGCTCCACCTTTATTCTTTTTGAGTATCAAAAAGGATAAAAGTGAATCCTGTAAATCCCGTTAATCCTGTCGAAAAAAAAACATTTAATTTCTTGTCCCTATGAAAATTCTTTGCACAGTTGTATAGAATTCAATCAGGCCAATATCCTAACATGTAAATCAACACAACCTACACAATAGACCATCCACCATCTACCATAATATTATGTCCAGTAATATAAGCCGCTTCATTAGAAAGTAAAAAGGAAACAGAAGGAGCAATGTCTTCCGGTTTTCCCATTCGTTTCAGGGGAACCTTATGTTCATAATTTTTGACAAAAGCCTCTGGCTGGTGATTGAAAATTCCACCCGGAGACACACAGTTGATACGTATTTGCTGAGGACCATAATAAGACGCCAGATAACGCGTAAAGTTTACAATGCCTCCTTTGATCGCAGAATAAGCAGCAGGTGAAGTCAGGTTGGTACCTTCGTAAACCGTAAAGTCATTCCCAACCACACCGTATATAGAAGCAATCATGACAATCGACCCCTTTGTTTTTAGTTCAGTCATTTTTTTCAAAACCACCTGCGTAATTTCAAAAACCCGATTCATTTGCAAGTCAACATTTTTTCGCCAACTTTCCAAGCTAACATCTTCAAACTTATTGCCCCAATCTTTCGTTCGAGGATAAGCATTATTGACGAGTCCATCAATGCGTCCAAACTGATTGACAATCTGATCCACAGAGCTTTGAATAGAAGCAGAGTCGGTTACATCAAGACGCAATGAATGTTGTTCAATGTCATCTGCTGCAGAGATATCTCCGTTGATGGCAATACCTCCATTCTTGCGAATATGATCCAACATCGCTCGACCAAGCAAACCACTTCCACCGGTAACTAATATTATTTTTCCGTCTAAATTATTCATTATTAAGACACATTTTCAAAACCTCAAATGCTTCCGCGAAAGTATTCATTGGTTTCGTATTTGTTTGGATACAGTTTATAAAATATTCCATCTGACTCGTATAGGTGTCAAGAATGGATTGCTCTGTTGTGAAAATTATTTCCTGATTAAAGTAAACTTTTCCTTTTTCGATTTCAATCAAAAGCGTCCCTTGGTCTGTTACCATTTCAAAAGTACGTGCCCGATCTTTTCGGTAGTAGTTTAAAATGACGGATGCCGCAAACTTCTCGTAAATAAACGTATAGTTGGCATAATCAATAGCACTTATTTCGAGCGAGGATTGGCTACGTAAAACTTTAGTTGCATCCATCGGCTTTCCAAAAAACCAGTAGAGATAATCGATCTCATGAATGAAGTCGAGATGAAT
>CALGLS010000118.1 GCA_937959375.1 uncultured Saprospiraceae bacterium | reverse complement strand
AGTAAGCAGTCTTTTGCTTTTGCAGGAAAATAAAAGTAGGAGAGGGAGTAGGTACCAAAAGTTTTTCATGGAGTGGGTGTTTTTTGGGAGCGAATATAAGGAAAAAGTTAGAGTTAAAGGGGTAGTTTCAATTGCAATGATCCACGATTGCGGAGCCACTGAAAAAAAAATTGAAACTACCACTGCCATTAAATTGCAACTGTCATAGTAACTACAACTTTAACTGTTAGAATCCTTTTTTGATTTCAATCGCTTCGCGTCCTTCAAAGCCTTTGTAATCATCCACTCCAATTGCCCATTGACCGATCTGAATTCATCAGCGGCCCACTTCTCCACGAGTTTCATGGTCTCTTCGTCTACCCGTAATACAAATTTTTTCTTTGGCATAACGTTTAAGAATGTGAATTAGAATAGAAATAGGAATTAGAATTAGAGTGTGAATTAGAATTAGAATATCTCTCCACGTCAGAAGGCTATTCTAACTCTAACTCTAACTCTAATTCACATTCTAATTCTACACATGCAACGTACCCGTATTCAAAACAGGCGTAGCTTCCTTGTCAGAACAAAGGACCACCATCAGGTTACTAACCATCGTCGCCTTCTTGTCTTCATCCAATTCAATGATCTGTTTCTTTGACAAAAGTTCCAAAGCACTTTCCACCATACCTACAGCACCTTCTACAATTTTAAAACGTGCAGCTACAATCGCCTCTGCTTGCTGACGCTTCAACATAGCACTTGCAATTTCCTGCGCATATGCCAAGTAACCAATACGTGCTTCCAATACTTCAATTCCGGCTATAGCCAAACGCTCATCCAATTCATGTTCTAGTGCAGTGTTGACTTCCGTCAAACCAGAGCGAAGTGTAATCTCTTCTTGATCATCATCAAAATTATCATAAGAGTACATACCTGCTAGCTTTCGAACAGCAGCATCCGTTTGTACCGTAACAAAGCTTTCGAATACGTCCACTTCAAATGCAGCTTTGAAGGTTTCTTTTACACGCCATACCAAAATCACACTAATCATAATCGGATTACCATGCTTATCATTCACCTTCAAGCGCTCACTATCAAAGTTGCGGGCACGCAATGAGATCTTTCTATTTGCGTAAAGCGGATTGGTCCAATGAAAACCATTTTCCTTGGCAGTACCCACATATTTTCCAAAGAAGGTAAATACCCGTGATTCATTCGGGCTGATGATGTAAAAACCCTTTGAAAGGAAGACAATGAGCAGAAATGTGGGAATCAGTATCTGAGGCGTTTTCGAATTTGAGACAATATATAGAGCCCCTGCAATGATTGCCGCAATGATTAATATGATTAAAAAGGCATTTATCGAAAAAACTAACTTTTTTTCTTTGTTATCCATGACATTTTGTTTTTGATGTTAAAATGATATCATAAAAGTATCAAATTAAGGTCACATAAACAAATTATATCGACAAACGAATGATATTTTATTGATTGAAAGGCCATATAATCAGATGTGAATGGTTTTAAAGGCAGAATGATATTTTGACTTTGTAGCAATTTTTTTACCAAACCAAATAATGATAGGAGGCACCTTTTTGGCGAAAGCCACGTACTAATATTGATATTGGTTGTAGGCTTAACGATACTATAACTTGTGAAAGCTAGTTTAAGACCATAAAAAGGGGTATTTTTGCGGCTCAATTGCGAAAGCGTTAAAACATAAGTAAATATGTCTAATCTTAAAAACATTGCGATCATTGCGCACGTCGACCACGGTAAGACTACCCTGGTAGATAAAATCCTTTACCAGTGTAAGCTGTTTAGAGACAATGAAGAGAAATCAGAATTGATTCTTGACAACAATGATTTGGAACGTGAAAGAGGAATTACGATTCTTTCGAAAAACGTTTCTGTGCAGTATAAGGATACCAAAATCAATATTATCGATACCCCTGGTCACGCCGATTTTGGTGGTGAGGTAGAGCGTGTATTGAATATGGCTGATGGTGTACTTCTATTGGTTGATGCATTTGAAGGTCCAATGCCTCAAACGCGATACGTATTAAGTAAGGCGATTGCTTTAGGATTGAAACCGATTGTTGTTGTAAATAAGGTAGACAAAGAAAACTGTCGCCCTGATGAAGTACAAGAAGCGGTTTTTGAATTGATGTTTAACCTTGACGCAACGGAAGAGCAACTAGATTTTCCAACAGTTTATGGTTCTGCCAAAAATGGTTGGATGGGAGCTGATTGGAAAAAGCAGGAAGACGATGTGACGTACTTATTGGATATGGTTTTGGAACACATCCCAACTCCTCCAAAAGTAGAAGGAACACTTCAGTTGCAAATTACCTCAATTGATTTTTCTAAATATATTGGTCGTATCGCAGTAGGACGTATCACAAGAGGAAGTATCCGAGTAAATGATCCGATCTCTCTAGTTCAGAAGGATGATAAGATTGTAAAATCAAGAGTAAAAGATTTGTACTCCTTTTCTGGATTAGGAAAAGAAAAAGTGGAAGAGATGCACTGTGGTGATATCTGCGCTTTGAGTGGTATCGAAGCATTTGACATTGGAGATACAATTGCTGACTTTGAAAATCCAGAAGGATTGCCACGTATCGCAATTGACGAACCAACGATGAGTATGTTGTTTACGATCAACAACTCACCATTTTTTGGTAAGGAAGGAAAGTTTGTTACTTCTCGTCACCTACGTGACCGTTTATATAAAGAGACTGAAAAGAACTTGGCACTACGTGTTGATGAAACAGACTCACCTGATTCTTATATGGTTTTTGGACGTGGTGTATTACACTTGTCAGTTTTGATTGAAACGATGCGTCGTGAAGGTTATGAATTGCAAGTTGGTAAGCCAAGAGTAATCATCAAAGAAATTGATGGTGTGAAGTGTGAACCAATTGAGGAGTTGAGTATCGATGTACCGGAATCACATTCTGGTAAAGTAATCGAAGTAGTGAACCAACGTAAAGGTGAAATGAAAGTGATGGAGCCAAAGGGTGATTTGATGCACTTAGAATTTGAAATCCCTTCACGTGGTATCATTGGTTTGAGAAATACATTGTTGAACGTAACAGCAGGTGAGGCCATTGTAACACACCGTTTCATTCGTTTCGAACCTTGGAAAGGCGAATTGCCTTCTCGTAACAAAGGGGTGCTGATCGTTCACGAAAATGGTACAACGATCCCGTTCGCATTGAACAAGTTGCAAGATCGTGGTAAGTTTTTCTTACCTCCTGGAGAACCTGTATATGAAGGTCAGATTGTAGGTGAGCACATTCGTGACAACGACTTAATGGTTAATGTTGTGAAAACTAAGAAAATGTCAAACATGCGTTCTTCTGGAGCGGATGATAAAGTAAAGATTGCTCCTCCTGTACTAATGTCATTGGAACAAGCGATGGAATACATTGCAGATGATGAGTACGTTGAGTTGACGCCGGATAATATCCGTTTACGTAAGATCTATTTGAAAGAGCATGAGCGTAAGCGCTCTGCGAATGCAGCGCTTTAAGCCTGTAGATAATAAAAACTGTTAATGAAATAAGTGGCTGTGCATTTTTTGCGCAGCCACTTTTGTTTTGGGGGATCGCTAAAGCGATCTGGATGGGACACGGATTGAACGGATGGGACGGATAGGGGACAGATTTTCCTGTGCTATGTAGTGCATTTATCGCTTGTCTAAAGACGAATGGGGCGTTAGAAGAGAAAACACGTCCTAAGAAAAAAAATCCGTTCTGAATCTGTTCCATCCGTTCCATCCGTGTCCCATCCCCGTCCGAGCAAGTTTTACAAGCGCAGAACCCACTTTCATCGATTTTCCAGCCACCTATGTCTAGGAAAAATGACAGCCATCCATATTTCCTGCAACTTAGTATCATCATTAGTCAACAAACTAAAATCATATTATTTAGAGTCTAAAATCTCATTTTTTTTAAATCTAAAATCTCATTTAAAATGGAAAATTCAGAGTCAATTCATAGTATGCCCGAATCCGAAGAACGTAACTGGGCATTATTCTCACACCTAGGTTTGTTTATCGGTGCAATCGTCCCTTTTGGGTGCATCT